>NZ_JAKMQK010000041.1:0-526 GCF_025771545.1 Campylobacter sp. IFREMER_LSEM_CL908 | reverse complement strand
TAATGGGGTAGCAGGATCATAATATTCAATTTTTCCATCTTCAATATCACTTATACCACAATTAGCCGCATTCACATCAGCTCCATATTTGATTAGCACTTCCACACAAGCTCCTATAGGTTTTTCTTCGCTTCCTGCTGCCCCATGTAAAAGGGTTTCTCCTGCATCGCTAAAACTAAATTCATTTTCTGTTTTAATACTTCTCATATTAGGATTTGCTCCTAATTTTAAAGCTTCTTCTAAATAATTTGCATGATTAAACAATATCCAAACATGCAAAGGAGTATCGCCGCTTTCTTCATTATAAGTTTCAAATGTGCATCCTTTTTTTAAAAAATATTCTATTACTTCTTTATTTTTTCCATCTCTATCAATATACCTACTAAGTGCATTAAATCCAAAGCACACTTTATCAGCTTTAAGTCCTAAATTTTCAAAATACTCCATCATTTCAAAACTTTTACTTTTATCATAAGCAAGTCCTGCACAAGCTAAAGTGATAGCAGTATCTATAATAGCTCTTTTA
>NZ_JAKMQK010000040.1:0-529 GCF_025771545.1 Campylobacter sp. IFREMER_LSEM_CL908 | reverse complement strand
CAATGGAGTAGCAGGATCATAATATTCAATTTTTCCATCTTCAATATCACTTATACCACAATTAGCCGCATTTACATCAGCTCCATATTTGATTAGCACTTCCACACAAGCTCCTATAGGTTTCTCATCAGATTCTGCAGCTCTATGCAAAAGGGTTTCTCCTGTATTAGTAAAGCTAAATTCACTTTCTGTTTTAATGGCTCTCATATTAGGATTTGCTCCTAGTTTTAAAGCTTCTTCTAAATACTTCACTTCTTCGCCGCATAATATCCATTCATGTAAAGGAGTGCTGCCGCTTTCTTCATTATAAGTTTCAAATGTGCATCCTTTTTTAAAAAAATACTCTATTACTTCTTTATTTTTTCCATCTCTATCAATATACCTACTAAGTGCATTGTATCCAAAGCACACTTCATTGGCTTTAAGTCCTAAATTTTCAAAATACTCCATCATTTCAAAACTTTTACTTTTATCATAAGCAATTCCTGCACAAGCTAAAGCGATAACAGGATCGATAATAGCTCTTTTG
>NZ_JAKMQK010000004.1:0-117441 GCF_025771545.1 Campylobacter sp. IFREMER_LSEM_CL908 | reverse complement strand
ATTGATACCTTTTTGGATTGCTTGTAAAGGGGATAGTAATTTTGAAGAAAAAAAGTAAATAGCAAAACATGAAATAAACAATATAATAATAGAAAAAATAATTTGCTTATATGCGTCTTTTAAAACCAACATTTCCAACTCATCTTGCTTTTGAGTTGCACAAGCAATATAGCTTACTTTAGCTTTTGAATTATCTATATTAGCGCAAATTCCAAATCTTTCTTCTTGTGTATCAACGCTTATATATTCAAATGTTTTATAATCTCCAAATTGTTGATGATATTTTTTTATCTCTTCTATACTTGGATGTTGAGTTAAGATTAGTGATTTATTATTTGAAGCAAAAGGAATAGAGCTTGTTGTATCAAAAACAAAAACATTTCCTGGAAGTTTTTCAAAGGTCTTTTGCAAAGATGTTAGTAGTAAATCAACACCTAAAACACCTATCAACTTACCATTTTTCTTAATCGGGGTAGAATAAGTAAAACTAGGTAATTTTGTAACAGAATCTTCATAAACATCACTTATAAACACTCCATCATTTGCAATAGCCCCTTTATACCAGTCTCTAGAAGTAGCATCGTAACTTGGATCATCATAAGAAGAAATTCCACCACCTCTTTTTCTAAAATTAACCCCTTTTTTATCAGAAACAGTATCACTTACAAGCATAGTTCCATCGGGAAAACCAACATAGACAGCTAAAGTATTTGATCCATCTTTAAAAATTTTTAAATCATCTCCTAGCATTTGCTCCATAGAATCAAAATTTAAAACTTGATTTTTTCCCAAAGAATCAATGTATTTTTTTATGGCAAGTAAAATATCTATATAGCCATCAACATATCCTTCTACTTGAGTTTCTGTGATCAATAAATAATCTTCATTCGCTTGTTTACTGTTTGAAATTAAATTATTTCTACTAGAAACAAATGCCATTATAGTGATTATTGATAAAGCTAAAAAGACAATAACACCAACAACAATGGACAATTTATTTTTCACACTCATTTGTGTATTTGCATTCATGTATCTCCTTTTTTGTATTTAAATTGAAGTATTTTAGTAAATATATTTTATCAAAAAAATAATAAATTTTAATAAAAATTATATATTATGACAAAATATTTGTTTATTATTTAAAATAATACTCTGCTGGTTTAGTGAAGAAAAATTAGGTATATAAGCATAACCACTAATAGGATTTATAACTATACATATATGCTGATCTTGTTTATTAGATAATCTTATAATGCAGTTATTATTAAAAGATGAGAGCTTATCATAAGGACGCATAGCATTTTTCAAAGGTGTATATAAGCGACCATAATCATCAAAAATTAAACGCGTACTTCCCTTGCAAGCACCTTCAAACAAAACTTTTGAAATACCATATGTTTTTTCTATATTATATTTTAAATTCGCCTTAGAATCATTTTGATTTATTACTCCGCTTTGTCCTGAGTTCATCAATAAGTTTGGATTAATTAAATCAACAGCTATTTCTCTGTCTTTATTAATCATGTTTTTACCTATATTTGCATTACCATCACCATTTTTATCTAAAAAAATAGTATAAGTTTGTTCATTATTTGTAGCTGACTTTGAGCGTATGAAATATAATTGCCATTTGGCTTTAAACCACTCTCGTTTAGCAATATTAAATTCTTTTACTCTAAAATCATTTTGTATTAATGCTAAATGTCTTGTGTATTTAATATCATTTAAAATTTGTTCAGCCCCTAAACGCAAATAGTCAGGTTTGTAATAAAAATACCCCATAGAAAACAATAAAGATAATATAATACAAACAAAAACTAATTCCATTAAAGTAAAAGCTTGTTTCATTTTATATAATAATAAATTTTATGCCTACCTAAACTAACATATATCTTACTAGTTTTTTTACTAGAATGAAGTTCTAATTTACCTTTGGAAATACCATAAAATTTAAGTCTTAAAGCTAACTCTTTATCTTTAGTGAAAATATGTGTAAAATTTCTTTGTTTTAACTTTAAAGACAATTCTTTAGCAATATGATAATCATAAGCAAAATGTTTTTTTGGATCTTTTAATAAATAATAAAAACTTTGATTAAAAATAATACCAAGATAAAAAAATAGTAAAAAAACCAAAGAGCATTCTATAAAAATTTTATGTTTTAGGCGTAATTGTGGCATTCTTGAGCGATAAGAAGACATTAAATAACGAACTAATAATGGAGTACAAACTACACAAAAAGGTAAAAAGTCTTCTAAAAAAAGTCTTTGTCTTATAGAAAAAATCAAACAAAAAACGAAAGTAGTTGCACTAATAAACCATAAAAGAGGTTTATCATCTTGTAAAAGAATTCTATAAATAACATAAAAAAAATAAAGAAAAATTAAAGGTGAAAAGCAAGCTGCAAAAATACCTAAAGTATCTAAAAAATATCCTTTAGGTTTTCCACTTGCATCAAAACCATAAATACTCATTGCAATAGCAAATAAAATCAAAGAGCATGCAATAAGTAATTTATCTTTTTTATATATAGCAAAAAAGAAAAAAGATAAATATAAAATTACAAAATTTCCATCTACAAAAAGAACTAAAAAAAACAAGATATAAAATAAAAAGAATTTTTTATATTCAAACAGCACCAAAATCAAAAGCGTAAAAAATATTACTATGCTAGATTCATTGATAAGCAAAGCGCTGGCTACACTACCAGGAAGCAATATAAAAAGCACAACAGAAATAAAAGCATCAAAAGAAGTTTTGGTGTATCTTAAAGCCAAAATATACAACAAAATACAACTTAAAGAATGCAACAAAACAAACGGAAGTCTTAATCCAAAATCATTTTGTCCAAGAAGAGCAGTACCAAATCTAGCAATCATAGCAATTAAGCTATGATCGTAAAAATAAATTTGTGCTTCATTGTAGCTGATAGATAAAGTGCTTACACCATATAATAAAGCACAAAAATCAAAAAATAAAACGGCTAATAAATACCTTTTCATTTTTGATTAGTCAAGTTTTACAGGCCCATTACTTGCGTGAGATTGTAAAAATCTTAAAATTCTATCTTTTTCCGCATCAGTGATTTTAGCAAAACCTTGCATAGCAGATAAATATGCATCCCATTCTTCCATTAAATGTTCTTTTGGTTTATGTGCTGCGTGACAACTTGTGCAAGTATCATAATAAGTTAATTCTATCTCATCCCAAGCAAGAATTTCTTGATCGGTCAAATCTTTACTTTTAACTAAAAATTCCATTTCATTACTTGCATTTTTACCATTTAAAGTAAGTAAAAGATAAATTCCATCTTTGGTATAAGCAAGGCTTTTTGGATTTGACTCCACAACCTCACCTTTGACTTTAATTAAAGAGTATTCACCTTCTTCTTTTATAAGCTCCACTTTAGAGCCTTCATAAATTTGTCCTACTACTTTTTTACTAGCACTATCTAAAAGATCTACTTTTTCATTAAAAATAAACATATCTTTAGCAAACAAAGCACTAGCTAAAAAAGTTAATGTCAATATAATTTTCTTCATTTTAAGCTCCTATGATTTCTGGTGGTGTAGTTGAATTATAAGGTTTTATAACTTCTTTTAGCTTTTTAATACCCACTAAGCAAGTATTTACACTAGTTGCTTGAGCCATAGTTGAAGTTGGTCTTGAGCTTGTTAAAACATTTACATGACCTGCATTACATCTTGGCTTGCTATCGCTTACATCTTCAGGGTCATACCAAGCACCTTCTTGGATACTAACAACTCCTTCCATGATATTATCTGTTACAAAAGCACCTGCTAAAAGTGATCCACGATCGTTATATACTTCTACAACTTCTCCGTGGGTAATACCAAGTTTTTTGGCATCATTTGTATTAATCATCACAGGTTCTCTACCTTGAATTTTATACAAATCTCTCACCCAAGTATTATCAAGTTGAGAATGCACTCTATATCTTGGATGTGGACTTACTAAATGGAAAGGAAATTTTTTAACTAATTTTTCATTACCCAGCCACTCTGCAGGCTCAAACCATGTTGGATGTGCTTTAAAATCATCTAAATTGTATTTTTCAAATTTTGGAGAATAAATTTGGATTTTTCCACTTTCTGTTGCAAGTTTATTTGCCACAGGATCGGCTCTAAATTCAGAGTGTCTTACAAAATTATAAGCTTCTTTTGGTGGTTCAAAATGGATAAAACCTTGTTTCCAAAAGTCAGCAAATTCCATATAATAAGGACAATCACTTCTTCCATAAAAACCTTCAAGCCATTGTTGTTTTGTTTTATTACCTGTAAATTTTTTATGCTCTCTCTCGCCAATTCTTTTTGCTAATTCTTCGAAAATATCATAGTCATTTCTACTTTCAAAATAAGGCTCAATTACTTTTTTCATAGCATAAACATAATCTTGAGAATAAGAGCCACCAAAGCTAATATCATCTCTTTCTAAAGTTGTAGTTGAAGGTAATACAATATCTGCCATTTTTGCCATAGGAGTCCACCAAGGCTCATGTACAATTAATGTATCAAGTGTTCTTAAAGCTTTGATAAGTTCATTTGTATTTGGATGATGGCCCAATACAGAAGCGCCCACTACATACATGAGTTTAATTTTAGGATAAGTGATTTCTTTACCTTTAAATTTAACTGTTTTACCTGGATTTAAAATAGCTTCTGAAACTCTACTTGCAGGAATATTAGTATCAAGATTATTTTTACCTTGTGGTAAACCTACTGGTAATCTTACACCTGAAAATGCTTGACCACCACCTGAATAATGCATAGAAAAACCAAATCCACCACCAGGTAAGCCTACTTGACCTATCATTGAAGCTAAAACCATTAAAGTCCAATCAGCTTGCTCACCATGGTGTGCTCTTTGCATAGCCCAGTTACCTGCTAAAAAGGTTCTATTTTTTACAAAAGTATCTGCTAATGCGGTAATAACTTTTTCTTCAACGCCGGTAATATTTGCAGCCCAAGCTGGAGTTTTATCAATACCATCAGTTTTTCCAAGCAAATAAGGTAAGAATTTGTCAAAACCATCAGTGTATTTTTCAATGAATTTTTTATCATATTTTCCACTTTTATATAAATAATTCATCATACCAAGCATTAAAGCAACATCAGTATTTGGACGAATCTTAATCCACTGGGCATTTAAAATTTCTGCTGTTTGAGTATATTGAGGATCAATAGTTATAAATTTAATTTTTGATTTGCTGTATTTTTTATAATAATCATCATTACCACGATTTGCAACTTTAAAATCAATTTGATTACATTTATAAAGATCAGCTCCCCATAAAACATAAACCTGAGTGTTTTCCAAAATAACTTCATGAGAAGTTTGTAAAGAATAAACTTCCAAATCTCCTACTATACTAGCATTTACTTTACCAGCAGCACCATTACTATACTCACCATCAGTACCAATATGGCCACCTAAAGCGGTATTAAAAAATCTTCCTGCTACTGAGTTACAATTGTGCAATAAACCTACATGTCCCCATGCACCATAACTTGCATTAAATAAATTTTCAATAGGGGTTTCTTTTAATTTTTCCAATACAAGCTCTAAAGCTTTCTCCCAACTTACTCTTACAAAAGGTTCTTTACCTCTTAATTTAGGTCTTTTTTTACCTTCTAAAAAGCTTTTTCTAACACAAGGATACTTTACCCTAGTGTCTGAATAAGTTCTATCGATAATGGCATCAGTTATTACTGAAGGATGTTTATCAGATTTTTGTGGAGTAACTTTTACTATTTTTCCTTCTGAATTTACTTCAGCCCAAAAAGCACCAAAGTGAGTTGCATGAGGAATTTTTTTAGTATCGTAAAATTTTGTTTGTGCTGCCATTAAAGGATTAACGGAAGCAACTGCTGAAGTTGCAGCAAGACCTTTTAAGAATTTTCTTCTTGTTAAACTCATGTTTGTCCTTCCTTTTAGTTTAGTATTTAATTATATTGTATTATTTATAGCTAATAATAAACTAAATTTTAATACTCCAGAAAAAATCAATCCATTCTTTAGCTTCTTTAATATAAAATTCAGGGATTAATAATGCTGAAGTTTTGTAAAAAACACTTGCTACTTTAAGCTCTAAATGAGGAAACTTTTGACTTAAGACTCTCTTAATTTCTATCATAGTTTCACCACTATCTATGATATCATCTACCAAAAGAACTTTTTTATATGAGCTAAGATCAGGAATATTAAAAATTTTAATCGTATCTAATTTTTGAGTATCTTCATAATGGATAGAATTTAAAGAAAATAAATTTCTATTACCCATACCTTCTGCTAAAAAATGGCCTAAAGTCATACCACCTCTTGCTATAGCAAGTAAAACATCGGGATTAAATTCCTCTTTTATTTTGCGCGTAAAAGGGATAATTTCTTTTTGAAATTCTTCATAAGCATAATAATACATAATCACTTCCTATAAAAATTGTAATAAAAATACCAATAATGAAATTGCACTTAAAATGATAATTCCAAGATTAATTTTATCAAATTCTTTTTGCATAATACGCATAAATAAATACGCAATAAAACCAAAAGCAAAACCTGTTGTAATAGAATAAGTCAGCGGCATCATAATAATAATAAAAAACGCACTCACAGCTATTGCTTTATCTTTAAAATTAATATTTGCAACTTCCATAAACATTAAAACTCCAACAAGAACCAATACAGGATAAATAGAATTTGCAGGAATAGCTTTAAATACCGGTAGTAAAAATAAAGTGAAAACAAAACATATAGCAGTAACTAAAGCTGTAAGACCTGTTCTACCGCCTGCTTCAACTCCCGCTGAACTCTCCACAAATGCCGTTACAGTAGAGGTGCCAACAACTGCTCCCATAGCTGAACTAACAGCATCTACTCCTAAAGTTTTTCCTAGTTTTTTATCACCTTGTTTTGGATCATCAAATATTTTTCCTCTTGAGCCTACGCCTGTGATTGTCCCTACGCTATCAAAAAGCTGAGTAACAAAAAAAGTAAGCACTATAGGAATCATACTAAGCTCTAAAGCTCCTTTAATATCAAGCTTACCAAATATTGCACTTAAGCCATTATCTCCGTTTATAACTGGCATCGATAAAAGTTGTTCTGGAAACCTAGCTCCATCAATACCAAAAATCCAAGCACACAAAGCACTTACAAAAACAGCTAAGATAAAAGCAGCTTTAATCCTCCAAGCCCAAAAAACAAAAACTAAAAACAAACCAAATAATCCAAAAAGTACTTTAGTGCTTGAAAAATCTCCCAAGCCTACTAAAGTTGCTTCGCTTTTGGTAATAATTCCCATTTGCACAAGTCCCATAAAAGCTATAAAAGTTCCAATACCCGCTGATATAGCTTTTCTTAGATCATTTGGTATGCTTTTTATAACCCAAATTCTAAAATTAGTAAAAGATAATAAAGTAAAAACAATACCTGATAAAAAAACAGCCCCCAAAGCACTTTGCCAAGGAATTTGATAAGTATTACACACGCTAAAAGTAAAATACGCATTTAATCCCATGCCTACACTCATAGCCACAGGAGTATTAGAGAAAAAAGCACTTAAAGTAGTAGCTATAATAGTTACCAAAGCGGTTGCTACGATTAAAGCTTCTAGTGGCATACCTGAATTGCTCATTATATTAGCATTAACTGGTATAATATAAATCATTGCTAAAAAGGTAGCAATACCTGCATAAATTTCAGTTTTTACATCGCTATTATGCTCTTTAAGTTTAAAAAAATCCATTTTAATCCTTAATAAATTTTTAGTTCATTATATAAACTATCTCGCTCTATTGCTATATAACCTGAACTTTGAATCATCTCTATGAAGGTTTTTAAACTTAAGCCATTTGAGCTTTTTGCTCCGCCTGCACTTTGTATGCTTTCTTTTTCTATGGTACCATCTAAATCATTTGCGCCAAAATCTTGAGCCACCATAGCTAAATTTATACCCATAGTTGCCCAATAAGCTTTGATATTTTTAATATTATCAAGCACTATTCTTGCTATAGCTAAAGTTTTTAAAATTTCCACCGAGCCAAGTGGCTTTTTACCTGCAATAAAACTATTATCTTGTTGCCAAACTAAAGGAATAAAAGCATTAAACCCACTTGTTTGATCTTGGAGATTTCTTAATCTTATCATGTGATTAATTCTATTTTCTCTACTTTCTATATGCCCAAATAACATAGTAGCATTACTTTGTTTGCCTTTTTCATGCCAAAGTTTGTGAATTTTTAGCCAATTTTCACTACTTACCTTACCATGACAAATTCTTTTTCTAACTTCTTCATCAAAAATTTCAGCTCCACCACCTGGCATAGAATCAACACCATACTCAAGCATTTTTTCTATTACTTCTTCATAACTCATATCAAAAGCTCTACTTAAAAAATCAACCTCAGCAGCAGTTAGAGCTTTAATGTGTAAAAATGGATATTTTTCTTTAATCATTTTAAAAATTTCTAAATACCACTGCCATGATGTATTTTTATTGTGCGCTGAAACAATATGAATTTCTTTCGTATCTCTTAAAACTGTCTCATCAACTATTTTCATTATCTCTTCATGTGTCATAGTGTAAGGATTAGGATTTTTCCTATGTGCTGAAAAAGCACAAAATTTACAAGTATCTGCACATATATTTGTAGGATTAATATGTCGATTGATATTAAAATAAACCTTTTTGCCATGCAAATTAGTACGAATTTTTTGTGCATATTTAGCTAGAGTAAAAAGCTCTAAATCCCAAAGTTTATTAGCCTCTTCTTCGTTTAATCTTTCTTGATTTTCTAATTTTTCTATAATTGTTTGCATATTCTTACCATATTTTTAATTTTAAACTACAATTATAATTTTAACTTACTTAAAATTTAATACAAAGTATTTTTTGGTATGATTTTAATAAAAATTTAAAGCAAGGAATAATTTTCAAAAATGGATATGCAAAAAATTCAAAAATTAAAAAATTCTTTAAAAGACTATGAAGCATATTGTTCTAGACTTTTTTTAAAGCAAGGCTCTTTTAGCTTTTACCATTCTAAAGAGATTGATCGTTTTATAGAAGATATTTATGAGCTTGTTTTAAATGATTTTTTTGATGATTTTTTTCCACATAATGACAAAATTCCTTTTTGTATTATCGCCATTAAACAATATGCTAAAATGAATTTAAGCATAAAAGAAAATATTGATTTATTACTTATTTATAAAGATATAAAAGCTTATAATATTAAGCCTTTAATGAAAGCATTTATTACTTTTTTAAACGATATTGGTTTAAGCATTAACTATCAAATTTGTGAAATAAATGGACTTTATAATATAGCTAAAAATGAGCTTAAACAAAATATTTTACAATACCGCTATATTAGCGGCTCTAAGATTTTATTTAAACAAATCAAAGAAAAAATTTCCCAAGCTCAAGATGAGTTAAAAGAAGAATTTGCTCTAAAAATCTTGCAAGAATTTAACCCTTATTATCAACCCTTAATCAAGCAAGAATTTGATATTAATAAAAATTTTGGCGGTTTAGATGAGCAACTTAATATAGAAAATTTAAATATTTTATTTAAAGATTCTCCCAAAAATTATATGCTTAATTTTATCAATGAAAAAGAATTTAGCGAATTTAAGCTTGCGAGTGATTTTTTATTTTCACTTAAATGTGCAATGAATCTTTTAGAAGGTAAAAACACAAATTTATTTTTAATACAAAATTCACAAGAACTTGCTAACTTAATGCATAAAAAAGAAAAGAAAAATTTAGATCTTAAATCCATACTCATTCAAAAAGCAATGCAAAGTATGCAAATTTGTGGAATTTATACACATTTTTTAGCAAGGTGCATCCAAGAAAAACATTATAAAGAAAATAAACTTTATGAAATACAAGATAACTTTTTTACTCATTCAGATGAAAATGAAAATTTAAATTTAATACTCAATCGACTTTTAAAACTAGAAGATGAGGATTTTATTTTTGATATTAAACTAATTTTTGCATTAAAAAGAGCAAAAAATAATGATGAAAATTTGGAGTTATTTAAAGGTATATTAGAAAAAAAACATTCTTTTAGTATTTTAAAACTACTAAACAATGCAAACATTTTAAAAGATTTTTGCAAACCATTAATTCAAAGTAAATTTTTACTCGAAGAAGAAGGTATTTATAGTGCATTAGATAGAGCATTACTTTGCTTAAAATACTTTGAAGAAAAAGATTGCAAATTTGATAAAAAAACACTTCTAATAATAAAGCTTACCATACTTTTAAGTGCTATTCATGAAGAAAATGAAATTTCTTTAGCTAATATTTACAGAGCTTATGTTGGAAAATTCCAAGTTGATAATGAACTTTTAGATTTTGGCTTAAGATTATTTAAAAATTTCAATGCTTTTAAAGATATTATAGAAAAAGAAGATATTTATAATTCTACTATTGTATTAAATTTTATTTCCAAATTAAATGATACTCATACCCTAAAAACCTTACATCTTTTATCTTTTTGCAATGCTAAAGCTTTGGGTATAGAAAATCATTTTTATTATAAAAGTTTAGAAAGATTGTTTCAAAATGCACTAGAAGGTTTTGAGGATGAAAATTTAATTGATGAGAGTCAAAGAAGGGTAAAAAAAGAACAAACTCTAAAAAGAAGCAAGGCTTTTTTAGATCTTGATGAGCAAACTCAAAACAATATCACTCATATTAAATCTAATCTCTTTTTTATAAAAAATAGCTTTGAAAAAATTATTAAAATAACACAGATTGCGCAAAAAGAAAATTTTACTTTTTGGCTTGACAATCAAGATAATTTTACTCTAGAGCTTATAATGAATAGAAAAAATAATCTTGAAAATATACTCAACACTTTAAGTTCTTTAAATTTAGTCTTTATGAGTTTTTTTGAATTATTTGATGAAAAAGTTTATCTGAAATTTGAATATTCAGATATAGTAAGTGATAATCAAAAACAAAGTTTAGAAAATTTACTTAATTCTAAATTGCATTTAAAAGTACAAAAAAAGGCAAAAAAACCAAACATTAAAAAAGATGAATTAAAATTAGACATGAATTATTCCAAAAGCTATGCCAAAATAACCTTAAACACAAAAGATCAAAAAGGTTTAATGGCTTATGTAATGGATGTACTTGCAAGATATGATATTATCTTAAGTGCAGCAAAAATTCAAACCATAAAAGAAAGAACGCGAAATGTTTTGATTTTGCATAAAAATGAAAGCTTGCAAGATCATAAAGATCAAATTCTTAAATCACTAATAAGCGAGTAAAAGATGTGTGGAATAGTAGGTTATATAGGAACTAAAGAAAAGAAAAAAATCATATTAGAAGGTTTAAAAGAGCTTGAATACAGAGGCTACGATAGCGCCGGTATAGCAGTAATGAAAGATGGAGAATTAGACTTTTTTAAAGCAGTTGGAAAATTAGAAAATTTAGCTAATAAGACTGCTAATTTTAATAGTGATGGATTTGGGCTTGCTATAGGCCATACGCGTTGGGCAACTCATGGAAAACCAACCGAAATAAATGCGCATCCACATTTAGGACAATACTCTTGTGTAATACATAATGGAATCATAGAAAATTACCAAGAATTAAAAACAAAACTCACACAAGAAGGTATTAATTTTCTAAGTCAAACTGACACTGAAGTTATTGTACATTTATTTGAATATCATGCGAGTAATTTAGAACCATTTGAAGCTTTTAAAAAGACCATAGCTGAACTAAAAGGTGCTTTTGCAATCTTGCTTGTGAGTAAAAAAGATCCTAATACAATTTATTTTGCTAAAAATGCTGTGCCACTCATCATCGGAAAAAATGGCGATGAAAATGAATATTATTTTGCATCAAGTGATGCACCTTTAGTTTCTTTAGTGGATAAAGTAGCTTATCTTGAAGATGGAGATTATGGATATGTTAATTTAAATGAATGCAAAATTTGTCACGATCAAGCTTGCGTACAACCTACTTTTGTGGCTTTAAGTCAAGATAAAAGTTATGCTCAAAAAGATGGTTATAGATTTTTCATGGAAAAAGAAATTTATGAGCAAAGTAGAGTTTTAGGTGAAGTTTTAATGGGACGCTTGCAAGGTGAGCAGATTGTTTTTGAAGATATAGATGAAGTTCTTTTACAAAACATAGATGAAATCACACTTTGTGCTTGTGGTACAAGTTATCATGCAGCATTAAGTGGGGCTTATTTACTTGAAAGACTTGCAAAGATTAAAACTAAAGTTGAAGTAGCAAGTGAATTTAGATACAGAGAAGCCATTATAGGTAAAAATACTCTTTTTGTAGTAATCTCACAAAGTGGTGAAACAGCTGATACACTAGAAGCTTTAAAAATAGCAAAAACACAAGGAGTTAAAACTTTAGCAATATGTAATGTGGATAATTCTAACATCGTACGTTTGGCTGATATATCTTTACTTACTAGAGCGGGCATTGAAAAAGGTGTAGCTTCAACTAAAGCATTTGCCACTCAAGTAGCAACTTTATGGATGCTTGCAATCTATCTTGCACAAAAAGCAAATTTAGATATGAGTAAAGAAATCAAAGCTCTAAGAAGCTTGCCAAGTATAGTTAAAGTTGAACAAAACTTACATGAAAAAGTACATAGAATTTCAAAAAGATACCTACATGGCCATGGCTTTTTCTTTATAGGAAGAGATGTATTTTATCCATTAGCACTAGAAGGAGCTTTAAAACTTAAAGAAATTTCATACTTACATGCTGAAGGCTATCCAGCAGGAGAGATGAAACATGGACCTATTGCTCTAGCAGATAGTGAGCTTTTTACCGTTGCATTAATGCCGCAAAATTGTCTTTATGAAAAAACTAAATCAAATGTAGAAGAATTAGCTGCAAGGGATTCTACTTTACTTGCTATCTCTCCACTTGATTTTGATTTAAGTGATGATTTTATAAAAACTTCAAAACAAGAGCACTATATGTGCGAATTTTTCGAAATGATGGTAATCTTACAACTTCTAGCTTTAGAAGTTTCTATAAGACTTGGCAATGATGTGGATATGCCAAGAAATCTAGCAAAAAGTGTTACAGTAGAATAATATTTGTGTAGTTTTGAAAAAAACTACACCTTTCTTCAAAAATTTTATAAATACTTCTTAAATTATAAGCAAACTTTAGGGTTTATTTAGTTTAAATATCACAACTTATTTTATTACAAGGAAAGGCCATGGAATACAGAATCGAACACGATACTATGGGAGAGATTAAAGTTCCTAATGATAAATATTGGGGAGCACAAACTGAAAGAAGTTTTGAAAATTTTAAAATTGGTTGTGAAAAAATGCCAAAAGTTTTAATTTATGCTTTTGCAAATCTTAAAAAATCTTTGGCTTTGGTAAATAATAAACTTGGCAAATTAGATGATGTTAAAAAAAATGCTATCGTGCAAGCTTGCGATGAAATTGTAGCAGGAAAATTTGACGATAATTTCCCATTAGCAATATGGCAAACAGGTTCAGGCACTCAAAGCAATATGAATATGAATGAAGTTATAGCAAACCGTGCAACTGAAATTATGGGTGGAGATTTTAGAAAAGAAAAGCTTGTTCATCCAAATGATCATGTAAATATGAGTCAAAGTTCAAATGATACTTTTCCAACTGCTATGAGTATAGTTTCGGTAGAGCAAGTAGAGAAAAAACTTATCCCTGCTTTAGATGAGCTTATTGCAACTTTTGAAAAAAAAGTAAAAGAATTTGAAGGAATTATTAAAATAGGAAGAACTCACCTTCAAGATGCTACACCACTTACCCTAGCTCAAGAATTTAGCGGATATCTTTCTATGTTACTTCACTCAAAAGAGCAAATCATCGCTTCTTTACCTACATTAAGAGAACTTGCAATAGGTGGGACAGCTGTTGGTACAGGATTGAATGCGCATCCAGAACTTAGTGAAAAAGTAAGTGAAGAATTAAGCAAGCTAATAGGCACTAAATTTGTTTCAAGTCCAAATAAATTCCATGCCCTAACAAGCCATGATGCAATTAATTTTACTCATGGGGCCATGAAAGGCTTAGCTGCAAATTTAATGAAAATAGCAAATGATATTAGATGGCTAGCAAGTGGTCCTAGATGTGGTCTTGGGGAATTAAACATACCTGAAAATGAGCCAGGAAGTTCTATCATGCCAGGCAAGGTTAATCCTACTCAATGCGAAGCTTTAACTATGGTTGCAGTGCAAGTTATGGGAAATGATGCGACTATTGGCTTTGCAGCAAGCCAAGGAAATTTCGAGCTTAATGTTTTCAAACCTGTGATTATTTATAACTTCTTGCAAAGCCTTGATTTATTAGCTGATGCTATGCATTCATTTAATATCCATTGTGCTGTTGGTATAGAGCCAAATAAAGAAAAAATTGATTTTAACTTGCATAATTCTTTAATGCTAGTAACTGCATTAAATCCACACATTGGCTATGAAAATGCAGCTAAAGTAGCAAAAAATGCTCATAAAAAAGGTATTTCTTTAAAAGAAAGTGCTATGGAACTTGGCTTAGTAAGCGAAGAAGACTTTGCTAAATTTGTAGATCCTACAAAAATGATAGGAGTAAAAAAATAATCAAAAGACTAGGAATAACCCTAGTCTTTTTAAGGATTTAGATGATTTATGAAAATGATTTTTTATTTATAGAAAAAGAAGATTCTCAAATTCCTTGGGTAAAAATTTTTACTAAAGAAAATTACAGAGAATTAAGTGATTGTCCAGCCTTTTTGCAAAATATGCTTTTTCAGTATGTTTTAGCTTGTGAGTTAAGCCTTAGAGAATACTACAACCCAGAAAAAATCAACATAGCTTCCTTTGCAAACTATGTGCCAAGAGTGCATTTTCATGTTATGGCACGCTTTAAAGAAGATGGGTTTTTTCCTGAAAGTATGTGGGGAAAACAACAAAGAGAAATTAAGGATTTAAAATTGCCTGATTTTGAAGGATTTGTATCAATTTTACTTAAAAAAATAAACAATATTCATGTTTAAAAATTTATTAATTCTAGTTATCAAATCCTATTACATTATCTACTTAGGATTATTTTAGTATAAAAATCATATAAGTTTAAAATATGAGAAAATCAAACTATAAGCTTGATAATAATTCATCTTTGTTTTTATAAAAGGTCAAATAACTTTTTTTAAAACTCATGTTTTTATTAAAAACAGCAAATAAATTATTTAGTATAATAAACTAAAATTTCAAAAAAGAAAGGTTTAAATTATGAAGCAATTGTTATTTTTACTTACACTTTGCTCATTTGCATTTTCCACGCAATGTGAGGTTAAAATAAAGCAAATTCAAAAAGAAATAGCTTATGCTAAAAATTACAATCATCAAGAAAAAGCTTTAAGTTTAGAATTAGTCTTAAAAGAAGTCCAGGCAGATTGCGCAAAAGATCCTCTTTTTTATGATAAAAAATTAGAGGCCAAAAAACTTAAAGAGCAAGAGATAGAAAAAATCGAACAAGAGTTAAAAGAATTAAAAAAACAAAAAGATTATATGAGTAAAACAGAGTATAAAAATAAAAAACAAACTTTAAAAGACAAAAAAGACAAAATCAAAAAAGAGATTGAAGAATACATCAACAAACTCTAATTTAATTCCAAATTTGCCACCATTTTTTATTTTGTTGTTTTAATTTTTGCATTAAAATATTTTGATTTTTTAATGCAAACTCATTTTCTCCATCAAGCTTTGGTAATTCTTTGGTATATTCTAAAACTTGCTTACCCAATCATTTTATTAAAAAATTCTATAGCCTTTTGATAATCTTCCAAATTCTCAAAGTCACTTCTTAATCAAGAGCTAGATCAATACAAGTTTACAATTTTTTTAAGGCTTTTATTTGCTTATCTAAAAGTATATAAACTCTAGCTCTGTTAAAATATACTAAATAATATGTATTATCTAGTACATGGTTTTATTGAAAGCCAAAAGTACTTCTTGAAATTTCAAACAATTAAATCCACAAAACGCTCTATTATGATAAGCCTCTAAAAGCAAACGCTCTTTATCCTCATCATCTATAAAAATCACTTTACCATCTTGCGCTAGTGTAACTTCACCTTTACGAAAAGCTATAAGCTCGCTTAAAACTTCATCGCATTTTTCAAATTCTGAATTTTCAAAATATTCTTTAGCTAAATCTGATAACTCAGTAATTAAATTATCCAAATCTTAACCCTAGTTTTGATTTTCTTTATTTAAACTTTTCAAAAATTCTTCTATATTATATTTTGTTCTATAAGTTTCACTCATTAAGTGAATCAAAATATCTCCTAAATCAAGTACAGTCCATTCTTCACTACTTTCTATATTTAAAAACTCCTCACCTTTGCTTTTAAGATTAGTTTTTAAATCATCAATCAAAGAAAGCGCGTGTCTTTCCCCCATAGTAGTAGCAATCACTACAAATTTAACAAAATAATCCTTATCTTGCATATCAAAGCTTTCTATTAAATCTGCCTTTTTATCATCTAAAATCTGCACTATATTATTAATTCTTTCTTGCATTGTTTTCCTTTTGTTAAATATTTTTAAATTTAGAATAATAAAGCTTAACTTCTTCTTTGATTTGCTCACAAACTTGCGTTGTTTGTAAAGTTTGTCTTATAAAAGATGAAGAGATATTTACTTTAGTATCTAAAGTTTTAAAATGTTTTGGTATAAAAATATCATCTCTTTTAGCTATAACAAATTCTACCAAATTTTGCAATCTTTCAAATTCATGCCATTTTTCAAGACTTTGCAAATGATCAGCTCCTAAAATAAGATAAAATTTTGAAATTTCATATTGCTTATATAAAAATTCAACACTTTCTATACTAGGCACAGGTCTTTGCTTTTTTATTTCAAAATCACAAATTTCAACTTTTATTAAGCTTCCCCAAATTTCCTTGCACCATTTTAAGCGTCTTTGTTCATCTGCAGTAAATTCTTGTTTAAAAAGACTAATAAAAGTAGGCATAATAATGAGCTTATCAAGCTCTAAATTTTCTAATGCATTTAAGACTATAGCATTATGACCTAAATGAGGCGGATCAAAACTACCGCCAAAAAGTGCGATTTTCATTAAAATTTAACCTTTTTTTAGTAGAATTTTATCTACTTAATCATAAAAAGGAAATGAAAATGGCTGTAAAAGTTGCAATAAATGGCTTTGGACGCATTGGAAGATGTGTTGCAAGAATTATCATGAAACGCGATGATATAGAACTTGTAGCGATTAATGATACTACTGATATTGAACTCACAAAATATCTTTTTAAATACGACACCGTTCATGGGGTATATGATGGTAGTGTTGAAAATGAAAATGATGATTTAATAATTGATAATAAAAAAATAAAAGTTTTAAAAAGTAGAAATGTAGCAGATTTGGACTTTGCAAAATATGGCGCACAAATTGTTTTAGAGTGTACCGGTGCACACTTAACTATGGAAAAATGTCAAGGATTTTTAGATCATGGGGTGCAAAAAGTCATCATGAGTGCACCTGCAAAAGATAAAACTCCAACCTATGTTTTAGGAGTAAATGCACATGAATACAAAGGCGAAAATATCATCTCAAATGCAAGTTGTACCACCAACTGCCTAGGACCAATTTGTAGAGTTTTACAAGATAATTTTGGCATAGAAAAAGGTTTAATGACTACTATACATGCTTACACCAATGGTCAAAGTATTATTGATGCAAAAGCAAGAGATAAAAGAAGATCACGCGCTGCTGCACAAAATATCATCCCTACTTCTACCGGTGCAGCAAAAGCTATGAAGCTTGTTATGCCTGAACTTGATGGAAAATTACATGGTCAAAGCATGCGTGTGCCTGTAGCTGATGTATCAACTGTGGATTTAACTGCAACTTTAAAGAAAAAAGTAAGTAAAGAAGAAATCAATGAAGCCTTTAGAAAAGCAGCTGCTAGTAATTTAAAAGGCATATTATTAGTTGATGATGAAGAAAGAGTTTCAAGTGATTTTATAACTTGCTCTTATGGTGCAATTGTAGCAAGTGATTTAACTCAAGTAATTTGTGATGATTTTGTTAAAGTGGTTGCTTGGTATGATAATGAATGGGGTTATTCTTCTCGTTTAGTAGATATGGCAGTATTTATAGCAAAGGCTTAAGATGAGTAGTATTTTATCGATTAAAGATATTGATCTTGCAAAGAAAAAAGTATTTATAAGATGTGATTTTAATGTTCCTCAAGATGAGTTTTTAAATATCACCGACGATCGTCGTATTCGCTCGGCCATCCCTACTATAAGGTATTGTTTAGATAATGGCTGTGCGGTTATTTTAGCTTCACATTTAGGGCGTCCAAAAGAAATAGCTTCAAAATACTCTTTAGAACCAGTTGCAAAAAGACTTGCACGCTTAATGGCTAAAGAAGTCATCATGGCTAAAGATGTTATAGGTGAAGATGCAAAGAAAAAAGCTAGCGAATTAAAATCAAGTGAAATTTTGCTTTTAGAAAATTTACGCTTTGAAAAGGGTGAAACTAAGAATGATGAAAATTTAGCCAAAGAACTTGCTTCTATGGCTGATGTTTATATTAATGATGCTTTTGGGGTTTGTCATAGAGCCCATGCTAGCGTTGAAGCTATTACAAAATACTTTGATAATACAAACAAGGGTGCGGGATTTTTACTCCAAAAAGAAATTGAGTTTGCAAGCAATCTTATCAAACACCCTGCGCGTCCTTTTGTAGCCGTAGTAGGTGGTTCTAAAGTAAGTGGAAAATTACAAGCTTTGACTAACTTACTTCCAAAAGTAGATAAATTAATCATAGGTGGAGGTATGGCCTTTACTTTCTTAAAAGCTCAAGGTTATGATATAGGAAATTCTCTTTTAGAAGAAGATTTAATTGAAGAAGCAAATAAAATCTTACTCAAAGGTAAAAATCTAGGTGTAAAAATTTACCTTCCTGTGGATGTTACAGCAGCACAAACTTGCTCCCAAGAGGCAGTGATGAAATACACCCCTGTGCAAGAAATTCCTGCAGGTTGGATGGGACTTGATATAGGTCCTGCTAGCGTAAGATTATTTAAAGAAGCACTTTCTGATGCTCAAACTATATGGTGGAATGGGCCTATGGGGGTTTTTGAAATCGATAAATTCTCAAAAGGTAGCATTAAAATGAGCCATTATATTAGTGAATCTCACGCAACAACTGTAATAGGTGGTGGCGATACTGCTGATGTTGTAGCAAGAGCTGGTGATGCTGATGAGATGACTTTCATTTCAACTGGCGGTGGAGCATCATTAGAACTTATAGAAGGAAAAGAACTTCCTGGTGTAAAACCTTTGACCATAAAGGATAATGAATGATTTTTGCAGCAAATTTAAAGTGCAATCATACAAGATCAAGCTTTGAACTTTACGCTCAAGAATTAAACCAAAATTTAAACAAAGAAGATGAAATTTTCATCTTCCCACCTAGCATAGCTTTTTTAAAAGACAATTTTTCATTTCAGCAAGGCGCGCAGAATTTCTACCCTTGTGAAAATGGAGCCTATACCGGAGAAATTGGTAAAATTCACTTAGAAGAATTTAATATCAAAAGTGTTTTAATAGGTCATTCTGAAAGAAGAGCTTTAAATGAAAATGAAAGCTTTTTAAAAGCTAAATTTGATTTTGCAAAAAATCTTGATTTTAATATCATTTATTGTATAGGCGAAAGTTTAGAAACCAAAAATACTAATAAAAGCTTAGATTTTTTAAAAAAACAAATTGAAAATATTGATTTATCTTATAAAAAACTTATCATAGCATATGAGCCTATTTATTCTATAGGCACAGGAGTTAGTGCTAATCTTGATGATATTAATACCATACTTAATTTTTTAAGAGAATTTACTAACGCTAAGCTTTTATATGGCGGAAGTGTTAATCAAAACAATATTAAAGAAATTTGTGCTTTAAAAAATTGTGATGGAGTATTAATAGGTTCAGCCGCATTAAATGCAAATGATTTTTTAAATATGATACAAATAGCCAAAGGTTAAAAAATGTCTTTAAGCAATGAAGAATTAAAAAGCATATTAGAGCATAAAATTGCTCTATTAGAAAACTCGCATAAAGAAGAGAAAAATATCTCATTAGAAGCCGTAAATTCTATCATTAAAACTTTAGGTTTGCCAAATGATTTTAGCCCTTTAGCACATAGATATTTTCAACTTCACACCCCACCTAGTCTCATATGGCTTCATTTAAGTGAATGCACAGGGTGTAGTGAGAGTTTGCTTAGAACTTCATTGCCTGACTTTTTAGATCTGATTTTTGATTTCATTTCTTTAGAATATCATGAAACCTTTATGAGTGCAAGCGGATACCAGGCAGAATCGCATTTAGAAGAAGTTTTAGAAAAAAAAGATTTTCTTTTGGCCGTTGAAGGCGGGGTTTGTGCTATAGATCCTTTTTATCTAACTATAGGAGCACATGGTGAAAATGGATATGAAATTTTACAAAAATGTGCCAAAAATGCTAAAACAATCTTTGCTATGGGAACTTGCTCAAGCTATGGAGGAATTCAAGCTGCACATCCAAACCCTACCAAAAGCATAGGAATTTCTAAAGTCTTGGAAAAAAAAGTAATCAATATACCAGGTTGTCCTCCAAGTGATGTAAATATCATCGCAGCGCTTTGCTTTTATATATTATTTGAGCAAGACATGGCTTTAGATGAACAAAATAGACCTTTGGCTTTTTATGGTAAATGTTTGCATGATTTATGTGAAAGAAAAGCTAAATTTGAAGCAGGTAATTTTGCTCAAAGTTTTAACGATGAAAATATAAAACAAGGTTATTGTCTTTTTAAAGTAGGTTGTAAAGGACCTTATGCTTATAATAATTGCCCTAAGGTTAAATTTAACTCCAAAACCTCTTGGCCAGTAGCTGCAGGACATGGCTGTATTGCCTGTAGTGAAGAGAATTTTTGGGATGATTTTGGTTTTTATGAAAAACCTATGAGCAATGAATTTGCTTATAATAATTTTTCTATTATATTGGATAATAAAATAATTCATAATAGCTCTAACAATGAGCTTAATTCAGATAATATTTTGTTAGATTTAGAAAGCGATATTAGTGGAATTTTTTATCAAAATGACACAAAGATTAATTTTTTAGACTTTAGTTTTGAAGCTAATCCTAAAGTTTTTTTAAATAATTTTGCAAAAACTAAAATGGCTATGACTTTAGTACAAAATTACCAAGAGCAATTTAAAACATATTATAATTTTATACAAGAAAATTATAATAATGAAAGCAAAATTAGTAATAATATCTTAGATTTATTTTATTTTATATATCCTTTTATTAGCGGAAAAAAATTAAGCCATTTAGATGAGTTTTTAGATCTTGCTTTAGCTTATAAGTTCAAACATCCTAGCAAATTTGATTTTAAAACTACCATTAATGAACAAGCAAAGCTTGATATTTCTAAATCAATGCGTATGCCTTTGATTTATATTTTAGGTGGTTTAGATAAAGAAGCTATTGCTTTTGGATTGATTTTTTCTTTAAAAGAAAATTTAAAACAGGCTTTAAAAGCATGTAAAAATATACATAACAAAAAACAAATTTTAATACACTCAAATAATGAAAAAATACTAAAATTATTTTGGGATTTAACGAGTGTTTAAAGACTTAATGATAAAATATTTATCTCCCTAGTATTTGAAATTTGCAAAGCTTAAAAACTTTGCAAATTTATTTAAGATTTAGTTATTTTGACGATATAACTTTATCTTGATTTGAAAGGAACATTATGCAAATTTCTAGCTACAACTCTCAAAATTTTTCTATGGATATAAAAACAAAAAATGGCAATCATCTTTCTTTTTCTATGTACGATAAAAAAGAAGCAAAATTAGATAAAGATGGAAATTCAGCATCTTTGAGTTTAAGAAATCAATTTGGTTTTTCGTTTTCATATAGTGGCACAAAACTTTCGCAAGAAGAAATTGAAGAAATTAAAGAAGCAGTAGCCAAAGTACAGCCTCAAATTGATGAATTTATGAAAAACTCAAGAGTAGGAACCTTAAAGCCAAAAGAGCTTATCACCACTGCGATGAAAATTGGTGATGCTCTGCCTATACCAAAAAATGAAGAGCACAAAAAAGCAACCTTGCATGAGTTATTTAATATTATGGATAAAAGTTTAAATAAAGAAATGACAAAAACTGATCTTGAAGATATTAAAAAACAGATTTTCCAAGATAGTGCTAAATTATTAGAAGAAATTTGGAAGCAATATAACAATCAAGAAAAGAAAAAAGAAGAAGAAAATAATAAAGAATTTGGATTTTACGCTTAAGAAGGAAAATAAATGCAAGTAAAAGATATTTTAAAAAGCATGCTAGAACTCCAGCAAAAATTAAATGATGATACTAATGGTATAGGATGGGAAAATGGCTATACCAAAGAAGGTAAATTAATTAGCTTTAGAAGATGCATTTATATGGAGTGTGCTGAACTTATTGATTCTTTTGCCTGGAAGCATTGGAAAAGTATACACACTCCTGCAAACTGGGATAATGTATGTATTGAAATAGTAGATATATGGCATTTTATCTTGAGTTTAATTTTAGAAGAATACAAAGAAAAACAAATTAATGATAAAAATTTCATAGCAGAAGAAGTTTCTTCTGTAAGTTTTTTTGATGATTTTTGCAAAGAAACTTCTAATCCAAATGAAGCAGATATTTATGGAATTTTAAATGATATTGAGCTTATTATCCATAAATGCAGTGGATTTGATTATGATTTAGGTGAGCTTTTAAGTGTCTATTTTATTCTAGCTAGAAAATGTGGCTTAAATTTCTTTAAACTTTACAAAACATATATTGGAAAAAATATTTTAAATCAATTCAGACAAGAAAATGGCTATAAAGAAGGCACATATAAAAAAACATGGAATGGTGTAGAAGATAATGAAGTTTTAAATCAAATTTTAAAAGAAACCTTAGATTATAAAGAAATTTACAAAAAACTTCAAAATTATTACGATGAATTAAAATGAATATTTTATATCTAAGCTTGCAAAATTTTTTTAGTAAACCTTTTTTAAAATTTTCTTTTTTGCCTTTTTTTGTTAGTTTAATTATTTTAGCCTTGCTTGTATTCTACACCTATGATATCTTTTTTTCTTATATTGAAGATGTCATTAGCGGAACTTTCATGGCTTGGTTTTTTAGCTTTTCCATAGTACAATTTTCACTTACATTTTTGAGTGCCATAGGTGGATTTTTCATAGTAGTTTTTGCCTCAGTATTTTTATCCATGCTAATTATTTCTTTTTTAACGCCTTATATAGTAAAAAAAATAAATCAAAAATACTACAACTATTTCATACAAAAAGAAGTAAATTCTTTAGAAGTTTTACTCAAAACATTTAAATTTATATTGACTTTTTGCGTATTATTTATAATCGCTACTTTTTTACTAATCATACCTTTTATAAGTATTGTGATTTATTATGGAGTTTTTTATTATTTATTTCATAAACTTTTACTCTTAGATGTATTAAGCAATGTCTTGGATAAAAATTCTTTTAATAATTTTTATAAGAACTCTTCACCTTTGAACTTTAAAATAAGTACTTTAATATTTTTTATTTTATCAAGCATTCCTTTACTTGGACTATTTTTACAAGTATTTTATGTAATTTTTTTAACTCATTTAAGTTACCAAAAGATCTTAAATTTAGAAGCTAAAAATAATGGATGAGAGAATTAAAAAATTCATTCATTCTCAAAAACTCTTAACCTTGAGCGTGCAAGATAATGATGAAATATATTGCGCAAGTTGCTATTATACTTTTGATGATAAAAATCTTGCATTGATTTTTGCTAGCGAAGAACATACTAGACACATTCAGCTTTCTTATAAAAATCCAAAAGTAGGAGTTAATATAGCACTAGATACAAATATTATCAATCTTATTAAAGGAGTGCAAATTAAAGCTATTTTTAGAAAAGCTACCGCAGAACAAGAAAAAATATATTATGAAAAATTTCCCTTTGCAAAACTTGCAAAAGCTTGTATTTTTGCTCTAAATATACAATGGGCAAAATATACCGATAATAAAATTCTACTTTCTAAAAAATTAGAATTTTTTATTTAAAAATATCCTAAAAATATAATATTTTTTAATAAAAATTAATTTTTTTATAATTTTTTAAATATTTTTTTAATAAAATCATACAAACCATCATAATCATAAAGTCAAATATTGACTTTATCAAGGAGAAAAAATGCTCTCTTCTATTAAGAAATACCTACTAGGTAATTTTTCCAACAAAATAGCTTTCTTAGTTTGTATTTTTGTTGTAGTTTTGCTATGTGTTTTAGGTTTTTTTAATTATGTTAAATCTAAATCCAATAGCCATACACTGTTAGTTCAGTTTCAACAAAAGGTTGCTTTTGATGTGAGTAAAAGATTTGATTTATACGCAAGCGATAGACGCAATGTGATCAATTCTTTAACAAAATACATCAAAGAAAATAAAAATAATCTAAATTCAACACAATATACTAGTTTATTAAATTCTATAGGAAATTCTTTGGGTTTTGATTTAACCTATGTGGGTTTTGAAGATGGAACTATATTTAGATCAAATGGCAATAATCAAACTCCAGAAAGTGGTTATGATCCTAGATCTAGAGGATGGTATAAAGAAGCCAAGGAAAAAAGAGAGTTAATTGTCACAGATCCTTACATATCATCTAGTATGCAAAAACCAACCATTTCTTATGCTAGTCCTATTATAGACAATGGAGAAGTTATAGGTGTAGTTGCTGCTGATTATGATTTGAAAAAATTCTCAGAAGAAGTTTTGGCTATAGGTAAAACACCTTATTCACATGCTGCTGTTTTAGCTGATGATGGAACTTATCTTTTTCATACCGATTCTTCCAAAATCTTAACCTCAACTAATATTAGTAAAGATATTATTTCAAATTATTTTAAAACAACTGAAGGTGCAAACAAAGGTCTTTCTAGGGATATTTTCAAAATTCAAACTAAAGAAGAAGGGATCAAAGCTTTAATTTGTAATGGTAGTATCAATCCAAAATATACTATTTGCTCTATAGCTGATTATGATTTTTACAGCGATACAGCTAAACAAACATTGATGGAACAAATTATTATTTCCTTAATTGCTATTTTTATTACTTTGATTTTTATTAGAATAATCATTTCTTATAATCTTAAGCCAATTGCTATTATATCTTCAGGCTTGCATAATTTCTTTAACTATTTAAATCATAAAGACATTCATTCACACCCTATTAAACTAAAAACTCAAGATGAATTTGGGAAAATGGCTGATGAGATTAATGAAAATATTAATATTATCAAAGAGGCTTTAAGTAAAGATGCAAAAGCTATTGAAGAATCTGTAAATGTTGCTAGAAAAATAGAAACAGGTGAGCTTAATTTACACATTAGCTCTCATGCTAACAATCCGCAAATTCAAGAACTCATAGATGTTTTAAATAAAATGCTTGATACTTTACAACAAAAAATTGGTAATAATTTAAACGAAATTCAAGCGGTATTTGATAGTTATAAACAATTAGATTTTACTGCAGCTATTAATACCCCAAAAGGCGATGTTGAAAAAGCAATCAATGCCCTTGGGAATGAAATTAAAAACATGCTTTCAAAATCACTAAACCAAGGTGAATTATTAAATCAAAAAGCCGAAGCACTCAAACAAAGTATGTATGAACTTACAAATGATGCCACACATCAAACCTCATCATTACAAGAAAGTGCAAGAGCTTTAGAGCAAATGAATTCAACTATGAGTGAAATTTCTATCAAAGCACAAGATGTAGTTAAACAAAGTAATGATATTAAAAGTGTTACCACTATGATTTCAGATATTGCTGATCAAATTAATCTACTTGCATTAAATGCAGCTATTGAAGCAGCTCGTGCAGGAGAACATGGTCGTGGCTTTGCTGTTGTTGCTGATGAAGTTAGAAACTTAGCAGAAAGAACTCAAAAGTCTTTAGGTGAGATTGAAGCTAATACTAATATCTTAGCCCAGTCTATAAATGATATGGGTGAAGCTATAAAGGAAGAAGCTAATGATATTAGCCAAATTAATGAGTCAGTGGCTACTATAGAAAAACTTACACAACAAAATTCTCAAACAGCAATACATACAAATGCTATTGCAAATGAAGTAGATTCTTTAGCACAAGATATATTAAGTGAAACAAAAAAAAGGAAATTTTAAAAGATGCCTTTTTGGCATCTAGATTTAAGAAAAAGAAGGTTTAATTTGTTCTAACCAAGCATCAATTCTACTTTCGGTTAAATCCTCATGGTTATCATTATCTAATGCAAGCCCTACAAATTTATCTCCTTCTACCGCATCACTTGATTCAAAAGTATAACCACCTGTAGAAACTGAACCTACTAAATTTGCACCTGCTGCTTTTAAAGCCTGAGCAAGTTTTCCCATAGCACTACAATATGTATCTGAGTAGCTTTCACTATCTCCCATACCAAAAACTGCAACGGTTTTTCCACTAAGATTTAAAGCTGAAAAATCAAAACTATCCCAATCATCTTGAAAATCTCCACTTCCCCAAGTAGAAGTTCCGCAGATTAATTTATCATAAGAATTGATTTTTTCTGCATTAATATCTGCAATATTTAACACATCTGAAATTCCTAATTTTTGAGCGATCATATTTGCCGCACCTTCGGTATTTCCCATAGAGCTACCATAAATTACTGCTACTGACATTTAACATCTCCTTAAAATTTGATTATTAATAGTATAGGGAACTAATTTTAGCAAAGTTTTGTTATTTTCACATAAATTATGTCTTATTTCTTTATGTTGAGTAAAATTTTTATTTCTTGGATACACAATATAAAATATTTCAAAAACATTTTTTTTGATAATTTGCAAAGCTAAATTTATATCCTTTTTATTATCTTCAAAAAAAGAAGGCATAATAGCCATTTTATCATTGATAATAATGATATTTTCTTGAATATCTACCCTAGCCTTTACATTGCTTTTACAAATTTTATCATATACAAAAGACTCAAAAGCCACCTGTGGATCTAAGATAAAATTTGATGACATAAAAACATTTTGTATTAATCTAACTAAAGCATATTTTGGCATCTTTGCTTCAAGCTGTAATTTATTTAAATTTCCTTCTTTATATGCTTTGATGATTTTATGAGAATATGGACAAAATTGTTTTATTTTACTAAATTTCAAAACCCTTTCTGTGATCATATTTTGGATTTTTAACTCAAAAATATTTCTTAAACTAGTAGCTTTTTTTGCATAAATATAAGGTATTTTTAGATCATTTTCCACCAAAGAATTATACAAATTTAAAAAAATAAAATTAATATTTTCTTGTTCTAAATCTCTAAATATTTTAGGTACCAAATCCTCTTTGTTATTAAAACCAAACATATTATGCCTTTTTTGTACATTCATAAGTTTGTTCAAGACCAAAAACCTTGCAATATTCGCAATATACACAACTCACACTGCGTTTAGCACAAACCAAAGGTATATTGCGTTTTTTTGCCTCTGTTTTAATTTTTTTCATGGTGTTGTGATTTAAAAAACTAGTAAGCATGACTATGCATTCAGTATTTTGTGGAATGGGTTTTCTATTTACCCTATTTTCATTTCTAGCATCCCAATGCTCTATACTTTTTGCGCCTAAATTTGTCAAAACTGCCTTAATTGGAGTAATTTCATCTGCACCTATAACCAAAACTGACATTGAGCTTTCCTTTTATAAAAATGATAATTGTTATTATAATTTATAAAAGATAAATTTTAACTGATACTCAATATCAATTTTTAAAATTATGTATTATAGGTTTGATCAAAAATATCTGCGTGTAAAATCTCTTCTAAAACCACTGTAGCATATGAACCTTTTTGCAAGAAAAATTCTAAAGTAAAATGAGCTTTTTCTTCATCATAATAACTTTTACAATCTTGCAAATAAGACCACATAAAGCGTCTTGAACCTTGCATTTTATCTTTAAACTCATATGCAAAAGAAAAAATCTCATCTTCTAATTTTTTAGCTAGACCTTCATTTGTTTCATAAGCTTTAGAGCCTATTAAAAGTCCCATAGAACTAATATCTTTTTGATTAAATCTTTCTACTTCACTTGGCAAATCTTCACATACAAAGCATTTACCAAAAGGATAATGCCCTAAAACTTCACCTTTTAAAATCTTAAAAAACTGCTTTTGATTTTTTAAACTTTTAATTTCATCTTTATCTAAATCATAAATTTGTTTTATTTCTTTTTCACTAAAATCATTGATAAAATGTGATAATTCCACCCTTTTACTCAAATATCTGTTAAAAAGTTCGCTTTGAAAGGCAGAAATTAAAAATTCTTGTATTTTTTTATTTTTGATTTTTTTACCTTTTAAAATTTCTAGTCCTTGTAAAAAATTATCTTGAAATTTACCAAAACGCTGATATCCAAAATAATTAGCAAAACCTTGTTCTTGGATATTTTTGAAAGCTTGTTCTATTTTTAAAGCATCTACTTTTGAAACTTTTTTTAATCTTATAAAAAATGAATTTCCTTTTAAATGCCCTATTCTAAGTTTATTATCATGATAAAAACTTTCTAAAATTTTCATCTTATCATGTTTAAAATTTTTTAAGCCCTCTTCAAATTTTTTAGGCATAGAAATATATTGAAAAGTTAAGCCTTGTTTATCTTTTAAACCACTATAACCAAAATCTCTCATTTTAACACCGCTTTGCTCACTTAAAATTCTCAAAGCTTCACTGGTGCTTAGATCTTTTTTTTGTATATGTAAAATAAGATGTTCACCTTTACTACTAAATTCATACAAAGGCTTTTCTCTTACTACAAAATCATTACTATTTTTTGAAAAATACACATTTATCGGGCTGTGTTTTAAAGTATATAAGGGCTTAAAAATGATGTTCTCTTCCATAAAATTTATACCTTCCTGTTGTTGTTTTTGCAAAAATATTTAGTTTAATTCTATGTTTTTTAGCCATATTTTGTATAAATACTTTATGTTTTTTATCAAAAGCAAATAAAATTTCATACTCTTCTGCACTATTTAAGCTAAATTTATCTAATTTTTTAAGAAATTTTATACCAAGTTGATTTATAAAGAGTATTCTCGATAGATCCTTATTTAAACCATCTGAAATATCCATACTCACTCTGACTTTTTTTGCTATATCATAAAAAAATTTCTGCCTTAAATTCGGTTTTATAAAACGATGTTTAGAATGCAATTTTCCACCGCGAAATAGTATATTTAAACCTTTTAAACTCTCACCTAATTTCCCACTAAAAGCAAGCAAATCTCCCTTTTTTAAACCTTTTCTAAAAATAGCCCTTTTATTCACTTTAGAAATAATAGTTATACTAATATTAATTTTCCTATCTGCTATAGTATCTCCACCTATAATTTGCACCCCAAATTCTTTTGCGCTATCTAGCAAGCCTTTTTGCAAAGCTTTAACTTGTTTCATTTCTAAACATTTTGGTAAAGAAAGCCCCAAAAGAGCGTATTTTGGTGTAGCATTCATAGCAATTGCATCAGAAATATTAACGAGCATAGCTTTTGCGCCAATTTGCTCTAAACTCATCCAAGATCGTTTAAAATGCACATCCTCACAAAATAAATCTTTAGAATAACAATATCCATCGATGATTGCCCCATCATCTCCATTGATAGGATTAGCAAAGGCATTGATAATAAATTTTTCTTTATCCATGTGAATATTTTATACAAAAAGCTTTTAATTTTATATAATAATCAAATTTTTATAAGTTTAAAATGTATATAATCAAAAATAATACCAAGGATAAAAAATGCAAATAACTTTAAGAATTTTTCGTTTTGATAAAGATAGTGATTATTTAGCTTATTATAAACCATATGTTTATGATAGTAAAAATTTTAAAAGTGTTTATGATATTTTAAGTCAGATTAAAAAAGATGATATATATTTTGATTTTGAAGAAAATCCAGAAAGTTGTATTAAAGTTAATCAAGTTACCATTAGACAAAGAAGAGATTTAAGTAATATTATTGAAAGATTTGGAAAAGAACTCATCATAGAACCACTCGATACTAAAAGAGCTATTAAAGACTTGATCATGGATAAGAGTGATTTTTTAGAAAAACTTGAGCTTTTTAAAGGACTTATTGACATACATGATATAGAGCTTTACAAGCAATATGACTTTTTATATTATACAAGCGAAGTAAGAGAATTTCTACCTGAATATCTAGGAGATAGTTTCTTTATATTTGCCTATAAAATGCTACTTAAATATCCAGAAAAAACTCCACAATTTTTAAAATTGATAGCAGATGAAGAAAAAGGAATTTATTATCATACTAAATTCAAAAATTTTATTTCATCTAATGAGCTTGACTATGAATCTTACATCAAAGAATTAAAAGTTATGCTTGTAAAATCAGGTCTTGCAAGAAGTATTTTTTAAGGAATTAAAATGTATAAAATTTACACCAATAGCAATAATGATTTATTTTGTTATTTTGATATTATCAAAAATGTCTTAGATACAGTCGGTGTTGAAAGCACATTATGTGAAAAACCTTTGGGTAAAAATTATTTTATTATTGACTATGATCCTAAAGATATTTTAGATGAATATTCTAGAATGATGGATGAGAATAATATCTTAGCCTGCGAATATAGCTCTTATGAAATTATGAGTAAAATCGATAAGATTAAATACGCTCCAGAGTTTTTTTTAAAATACTTAAAAACAGAACACATTAAATATTTTTTTGATAAATTTAACATAGGTGTATATCAAGGATTTTCCCATGCTAATTGCTCTTTAGAACTTGCTAAGATTCTTAAAGCAAATATAATTGATTTTGAAAGAAAATATAAGAGTTGTGGCTATGGGTTCTTAAGTTTAAATGCGCAATTAGCTTATAAAAGCGCAGCAGCAATCATTTTAGATGCTTATGATAGTGGTTGTGATTTTTTAGTTGTAGAAGATTTTTATTCTTTTTATATGTTTGATAAGTGTTCTAAAGAATTACAAGCAATTTCAAATAGAAATTTTGAAGATTTTTATATTTTAAGTTTCGCAGAGCTTGCAAATTTAGCTCTAGGTATAGTACCATACACTTTAAAAAAACACAAATTAAAAGTGAGTTTAGTCAATGAAAATCGCTCTTGAATGCAAGGATTTAATTTTAGAAAAAACTTTAGAAATTGCTTTAAAAGATTTTTTAGTTTTAAAAAAAGATTGTGATTTTTTAGTCTGTGATGAAAAAATCAACACACAAAAGCCACAATTTATCATCAACAAAAAATCAAATTTCTTAACTCACCCTTTTAACATAGAAGAGTTGCTATGTGCTTTAAATGATTTCAATGCAAGCTTGCAAAATATTGCCTATAAAATAGCAATGCGTGAGAAAAAAATTATGAATCAAAAATGTGAAGCCATTTTAGAACAACTACGCCAAGAAAGTCATGAAAAAATCGATGCAATATTTGATCTTTATAAAACAGAGTTAAAAAATCTTATCAAAGAAGAAAATAATAATGCATAAAACACAAGAATATCAAAGCGTAAGAGATTTTTTAAAAAATTACAAAGAGAATAAAAAAACAAGCTCAAAAAAACAAGCTCAAAAAATTTACACCACCATAGAAAGTGGAATTTATAAGGGTAAAAAAATTTTACTTCCTAGCCTAGATACCACAAGAAGCACTAAAAGCATAGTAAAATCATGTGTTTTTAATGTTTTGCGTTTTTCTTTGCAAGATAAGGTTTTTATAGAGGCCTTTGGAGGAAGTGCTTTAATGGCATTAGAAGCAAGAAGCAATGGTTGTTTAAAAAGTTATGCCATAGAAAAAGATAAAAAGGCTTATGAAATAGCTTTAAAAAACGCTTCTGGTGTTGATCAAAATACTCTTTGTTTTAATGATGATACTTTTAAAAAAACTCCTCAAATTATTCAAAATTCCAAAGAAGATATTATTTTATATCTTGATCCTCCATTTGATATTAGAGAAGGTTTTTTTGATATTTATGAAAAAACTTTAAAATTGATAGAAAATATACAAAATTCAAATGTAAAAATCATTATCATAGAACACCACAGCACTTTTAAAACTCCAACTAAAATACAAGATTACGAAAAAACTAAAGAAAAAAAATTTGGCTCAACTACTCTAAGTTTTTACTCCTTTATATAAATTTGGAACTTTTTTTGCTTTAATTTTATGAAAATAGCATAGATTAAAGGAAGAATCGATGAGAATATTACTATTTTGCTTGGTATTAAATCTAAGCGTTTTTGCAGCTACTATTAAAGAACTTACTAATGTAGTAGGTGTTAGAGATAACCAACTTATAGGATATGGTTTGGTTGTTGGCTTAAACGGAAGTGGAGATGGTACAAGTAGTGAATTTACTCTACAATCTATTTCAAATATGCTTCAGGGTATGAATGTAAAAGTTAGCCCAGGCGATATAAAATCAAAAAATACAGCAGCAGTAATGGTAACAGCAAAGCTTCCTGCTTTTGCAAGAAGTGGGGATAAGCTTGATGTAAGTGTGGCTTCTTTAGGTGATGCAAAATCTTTACAAGGTGGAACCTTACTTATGACAGCTCTAAAAGGAGTTGATGGAGAGATTTATGCAGTAGCTCAAGGTTCATTAGCTATAGGTGGACTTAGCCCAAGACCGGGTGCAGCAGGAACACACTCAACCTCAGCAAATGTTATTAATGGCGCTGTAGTAGAAAGAGAAATTCCACAAAACTTTAGCCAAAGTGAAGATTTGATTTTAAGCTTAAAAGAAGCAGATTTTAAAACAGCTAATAATATAGAAAGAGTTTTAAATACTATTTTTGACACAGATATAGCAAAAGCTTTAGATTCTAGAACTATAAAATTAACAAAACCTGAAGAATTTTCTCATGTTGAATTTATGGCAAGAGTATTAGAACAAGATATAGCTTATACCCCAGAAAGCAAAGTGATTATTGATGAAAGAACAGGAACTATCGTAGCGGGAGTAAATATAGAAGTTGAACCTATATTAATTACTCATAAAGATATTACTATAAAAATTGATCCAAACAATACCGTAGCTTTAGGACAAAATGAAATTGATATGAAAGATGGTGGTATTTTAGACCCTGTATCTAATACTTTAAAAATCACAAACAATAAAACAACAGTGGCAAACATAGCTAGAATGTTAAATAAACTTGGAGCAGCACCAAATGATATCATAGCTATTATGCAAAATCTAAAAAGAGCTGGTGCAATCAGTGCTGAATTAGAGGTGATATGATGAGAGTTGATAATTATTTAGCGAGCAAAAATTACAGCAGTGAGCTTTATGAAAACATTACCAAGCATAATAATAGCTATAAGGCTGCTAAAAACTATGCAGATAGTGCTTTTAAAAATGATTTAACTCATATACAAGCATTAAATGATGAAGATAAAGCTTTAAAAGAACAAACCGATGCTTTTGAAGCTTTCTTAATCAAAAGTGTTTTGGATATTTCTTTAAAACAAGAAAATTCTTTATTTGGAAAAGATGCAAGTGATGAAATTTATTCATCTATGTATAATGATACTATGAGTAAAGCATTAAGTGGTGGTTTAGGTTTTTCAAAATTATTATTTGATTATTTAAAAGAAAGGCGTTAAGTTATTTTTTTAAGTGTCGATATGGTTCTTAGAGTTTTTCAATAGAACTGGAGGCTTAAAATGATAAACCCTATACATCAAAGCTATGTGGCTCAAGTTGCTACTAGCGATATAAATAAAACAGAAAACAAAGAAAATAACAAGGCAAAAGAAACTCAAAAGGTAGAAGAAAATAAGGCATCTTTTATTGCTTCACAAATAAAGAATGGCGAGTATAAAATAGACTTGCAAGCCACTTCAAAAGCAATAGTAGATTCTTTATTATAATTTTTATCCTTTTTTGGGTTAGTGCCTAAGAAAGGATAAAAAATGGTTAAACAACACTTAGACAAAACAAATTCTATTTTAGAAAAACTCATCAATCTTACTTTAGAAGATATAGCTCAAATTCAAGCCGCTAATCACCAACATGTTAGCAAAAGCGTAGAAGAAAAAACTAAACTTGTAAATGATTTTCAAATTGCTAAAAAAAATCTTGATAAGGCTTTAGTAGAACTTAGCAATCAAGGAAACAATAAGGGTTTAGACGAACTTTTAGATGATGAAGATAAAGAAAAACTTGCTCTTTTAAAGCAAAATTTAAACACCTTACATCAAAAAAATAAAGAATATGCTAAATTAGCTCTTATTATTAAAAATTTTTACGACAATCTTTTAAATACAATGTTTGAACAAAATGGAACAAATAATGCTTATGGGGATAATAAGACAATTCCAGATTCATTATTTAAGATCAATGTTTAAAGGCTAAGTCATGGGAATTTTTGATAGTTTATATACAGGGGTTAGTGGTATAAGAGCTGCTGAACTTCAAATCAATACCACAGGTAACAATATCTCTAATGCAAATGCAGTATTTTATACTAGACAAAGAGCGGTGCAAAGTTCAGGTATGTCTCTTGATAGAGGTGGCTTACACCTAGGAACAGGTACGCAAATTGATACTATTAAAAGATTGCATGATGAGCATTCTTATTATGAGCTAAAAAACGCCACTACTCAACAAAACTATACAAATTATTTAGGACAAATTTTACAAGAAGCAAGTCAAAGATTTCCTGATATGCAAGGAACTGGTATTTTACAAGATTATAAAAATTACTATGATGCGTGGAATAACTTTGCTTCCAACCCAAGCGATGGAGCAAGTAAAATAGATCTTGTTAATAGTGCAAACACATTAGCTCAAAACATACAAAAAACATTACAAGATCTTAGCAAAATGCAACAAACCGTTAATGAGCAAATTCAACAAACCGTAGATGAGATTAATAACATTGGTCAAGAAATTGCAAATATTAATAAACAACTTGAAAATGAAGAAGTTTTACCTACCGATAATGCAAATCAACTAAGAGACAAAAGAGATGAACTTGAACTTAGACTTTCAAAGTTAGTTAATGCTGTTGCTTGGAAAGGAACAAGCTCTCAAGATAGTACTTTAGAATCTACCATGACTGATTCTGGAAGATATTATGATTTAAGTATTCAAGGTTTTAGTATAGTAAATGGCTCTAGCTTTCACCCTTTAAAATTAGATAATAACAACCCTAATGGTTTTTATCAAATTTATTATGAAGTAAATGATGAAAACCGCTATGATTTAACAAGCAAAATTTCAGGCGGACAGCTTGGTGCTCAACTTGATCTTAGAGGTAGAAATTATGATGGCAATCATGATACTTACAGCGATGGAAAATTACAAGAGTATAAAGATATGCTCAATACCTTTACAAAAACACTCATAACTCAAACTAATAATGTCTATGCTCAAGCAGCAACCGATAAAGTAAATTCAGATGATTTAAAAGGTTTAAAATCTGATACTTCTTTAATGAGTTATGATAAAAACATCCAAGCAGGAAGCTTTGACATCACAGTTTATGATGAAAAAGGTGAGCCGGTTGCTACTAGAACTATAAAAATAGATGTTAATACCACTATAGAAGATGTTATTAAACAAATCAATGCAGATGTTGATGATAATAAAGATGGTGTTAGCGGTAATGATTTAAATGATTATTTTCAAGCCTTTTATCATTATGATGGAAAAAGTGATAGTGGAAATTTCCAAATCAATGGCTTAAAAAAAGGTTATAAAATAGCTTTTAAGGACAATGGCACAAATTTCCCAGGCGCTTTAAATGTATCTTCATTTTTCAATGGTCAAGATGCAAGTAGCATTAATGTAAATTCAAGCATTAGAAATGATCCAAATAGCTTAAAAGCAAGTTCAAACGGAGTTGATGGAAATAACGATGTAGCTAATGCTATGTTGCAACTTCAAAATCAAAAAGTAAATTTTTATAATAAAGATGGTACAGTAGATACTATGACTTTAGATGGATATTATAGAAAATTTACAGGCCAAATTGCTTCAGATGCTGAAAGCAATGGCTTTGCGCATGCGACTAATATGACGGTATTTAATACAGCTTATGCAGAATACCAATCAAAAAGTGGTGTAAATACCAATGAAGAATTAGCAGCACTCATACAATATCAAGCAAGTTATGGCGCTGCAGCTAAAATCGTAACTACCGTTGATCAAATGCTTGAAACCTTGCTTGGTTTAAAATCTTAATGCAAATTAAAGCTCTTTTAGATGAAGCAATTTTAAGCAAAAACACTCAAAAAGAGCTTTTTTCTCATCCTGATCCTTTGCAAATTGCAAGTGTTTATAAAGATGAAAATATAGCCTTGCTTTGTGCTTTATTTGCCTATGGGAATGCTAAAAATATTATAAATTTTTTAAATAAACTTGATTTTTCCTTGCTTGAGAAAAGCGATGAGATTATTAAAAAAGAATGTAAAAATCTAAAATACCGCTTTCAAAACTCTCAAGATATAGCTCAAATTTTTATCACACTCAAGCGCTTAAAAAATGAAGATAGTATAGAAAATATTTTTACCAAAACTTATCAAAAAGAGCAAAACATAACACAAGCAATAAAAGCTTTCATAGAAACAATTTACAAGCTTAATCCTTATAAAAGTTATGGTTATGAATTTTTCTTTTCAAAAGAATTTAACATTCCAAAAGGTCCTTTAAAAAGATACAATATGTATCTTAGGTGGATGGTAAGAAAAGATGAATTAGATTTAGGTTTGTTTAAAAATATAGACAAAAAAGATTTACTCATACCCTTAGACACTCATACTCATAAAGTTTCATTAAAACTTAAGCTTTTAAAGCGTAAGATTTATGATTTTAAAAGTGTTTTAGAACTTACGCAAAGTCTTAAAAAATTCGATCCTACTGATCCTATAAAATATGATTTTGCTCTATATAGAATCGGACAAAACAAGGAAAGCTTATGGAGCTTGAATTAACTTATTATGTGATTTTATTCTTTGTTGCTGCTTTTGCAGGTTGTGTTGATGCGATTGTAGGTGGTGGTGGGCTTATTACCATACCTGCTTTATTTGCTTGTGGTATTCCTCCTCATTTAGCCCTAGCTACTAATAAACTTCAAAGCACCTTTGGATCACTCACTGCGGTTTTAGCTTATAGAAAATCTATGCATATAGAAAAGATAGCCTTGGGAATTTTATTTACTGCTATTGGTGCTGCCATTGGAACTTATGCAGTCTTACTAATAGATCAAAATGCTGTTAAAATCATTGTATTAATTTGCCTTGTTTTAATCTTTTTTTACACTATTTTCAAGCCTGATTTAGGCCATGTACATAATAAAGCTAAAATGAGCACTACAAGCTTTCAAATTATCTTTGGCTTGCTACTTGGTTTTTATGATGGTTTTTTAGGACCTGGTACTGGATCTTTTTGGATTTTTGCTTGCGTGATATTTCTTGGTTTTAGCATGAAAAATGCAAGCATTAATACTAAAATCTTAAATTTTACTAGTAATATAGTAGCTTTAGGGGTATTTTTATACTCTTATGAGGTGCTTTGGAAAGTTGGTATTTTAATGGGTATAGGCCAAATTTTAGGTGCTTTTATAGGATCAAAACTAGTCTTAAAAACGCAAGGAACTTTTATCAAAAAACTCTTTTTGATTATGGTTGCTTTAACTATAGCTAAGGTTGCTTATGATTATCTTGCTTAAATTTCTTGACTAATTTGCCACATAGGTAAAAATACACCCAAGGCTAAAACTAAAATCAAACTCGCCATAAAAATTGTCATCAAAGGCTCCAAAACACTCAAAAGCTTTTGAGTATAATTTTCTTTTTTATACTCATAAAACAAAGCAAGCTCATAAGTACTTTCATCTAATTTAGAACTTTTTAAAGCTAAATTTAACATTCTTATCACAAAAGGCTCAAAAAGCTTTGTGTTAGAAAAAGCTTGAGCTAAATCAAGTCCTGATTCAAATGAAGTCTTTATAATAAACATTTTGTTTTTAAAGAATTGATTTTCTATACCTTCACAAGCAAGTTTAAAAGCTCTTTTTATATCCACTCCTGCTTTTAATAAATATGAAAAAATTAAGAAAAAACAAAATTTATCTTGATAAAATATTATTTTTCCAAAAATGGGAAAATAAAAAAGAATTTTATGAAAAAACAAAGACTTTCTAAAAGAATAAGCAAGTATTATAAAAATTCCTATATTTAATAAAATAATCATATAAAAATGACTAAAAAAATCAGCTATAATAAAAAGAATTTGAGTGATTTTTGGCAAATCCAATTCAAGTTGTAAAAATAAAGTTTTAAATTCAGGCAAAACTAAAGTTATAAGAATAAAAAAAGCAAAAATAATACACATAAAAACGAAAAGTGGGTAAGCTATAGCCTTTTTTAACTGCTTAAAACTATGAAGATTTTTTTCTTTTAAACTAATAATAATATCAAGAGCCCTATGTAAATCTTCTCTGCCATCACAAATTTTTAAAATAGCACATTCTCTAGAATTTAAAATATCTTTAAAGGCTTCATTATAAGAACTTCCATTATTGAGTTTATTATAAATTGTATTAAAAATTTTAATATTTTGTTTTTCATAGCTTGATTTTAAAAATTCTAAAATTGCTTCCTGTAAGCTTAATCCTGCCTTTAAGATCATATTTAAATCCTTAAGAATGAAAATAAGCTCTTCTTCTTTGATTTTATGTTTTATCGGTTTGAAATATTCTTCAACACTAATAATATTTACAAATGACTTTAACGCAAAATTTCTAGCTTCATATAAATTTCTAGCCCTTATTATATATTGTTTTTGCTCTTTATTTAATACATAAAAAATAACAAATTTTTTCAAAAACTAATCTTTCTTAACTCATCTATACTTGTTAAGCCAAGTTTTGCCTTTTCTAAAGCATCCATACCTAAAGTCAAAAAACCTTTTTTTAAAGCGTATGTTAAAATATTTTCATAATTTGCATTATTTTCTATCATATTTTTTAAATTATGATCTAAAAATAAAAATTCAGCTACCATCAAACGCCCTTTATATCCACTATACATACACTCAACACAACCTTTTGCTTTGTAAAATTTTCCTTCAAAAACTTGATTTTGAAAGTAAAATTTTTCCTTGTTAGGTTCTTTACATTCACATAGTTTTCTTACTAATCGTTGAGCTATAATTAAATTAAGAGAATGAGCTATTAAGTATTCTCTTGCACCCATATGTTTCATTCTAAAAATAGCTTCTATAGCGCCATTAGTGTGTAGGGTGCTTAAAACTAAATGTCCGCTTAAAGAAGCTTTTAAAACTATATCCAAACTATCCTCATCTCTAATTTCACCTATCATAATCACATCAGGATCGTGTCTTAAAACTGCTCTTAAAGCTTTATGAAAATCAAATCCGGCTTTAGAATTTAAAAGAATTTGTTGAGCATATTTAAGTTTATATTCTATAGGATCTTCTAAGGTGATGATTTTTTTACTTTGTTCAATTTCATTTAAAATAGCATGCATAAAAGTACTTTTACCACTCCCTGTTGGCCCACAAAACAAAATCAGACCATAAGGTGCATTCGTGTGTATTTTCAGCTGAATTAAATTTTCTTCTTTGATAAAAAGTTTATTAAGTTTTAAAACATATCCATCTTGTTTTAAAATTCTAAGCACTATGCTTTGTCCAAATAATAAAGGCATAATTGAAACTCTAAAATCATATTTTTGTTCTAAAATGATTTTAGAAAAACTCCCATCTTGAGCTTGTCTTTGTTCAGCTACATTAAGCAAAGCAATAATTTTTACATGCATCAATAAGGCTTGGTATGATTTTGCATCAAAACTATGTATATATTTTAACTCCCCATCTATTCTAAATCTTATATATACTTCATTTTCTAAAGGCTCTAAATGGATATCACTTGCTCTTAAAAAACAAGCATAAGTTAAAATTAAATTCAAAAACTGCTCTAATAAAAATTCATCTTTATTTTCATCACTTTTCAAACTAAGCTCTAATCTATTAAGATGATTTTGAAATTTAATTAAAAATTTAACCCTTTCTAGCAAAAATTCAAATTGCGTAAAAACACAAAGAAAAATCTTGATAGTTTTAAAACGATATAAATTTTGTATTTTTTCCAAAACATTCTCTTCCAATGGTTTAAAGGAAGCTATATGGATATTTTCATCATCTTCATAAAAACAAAAAATATTATGTTGTTCTATTAAAGAAAAAGGCAAAATGTGAAGATATTTTTCAAAATCAAAAGTTTGATTTAAATTTAAAAATTCCATTTTGTATTGAGAAGCAATTTCTTTTAAAGAATACTCACTTAAGTTTTTTAATTTTTGATGTGTATCACTCAAAATAAATCTCCAAAAGCTTTTCGTATTCTTTTTTAGCTATTAAAGCATCTTCATATCTTCCGAGTTTTATTTTAGCATTAATAAAAACAAGCCAAGCTTCTTTTTGCAATAAATCAAAATCATTAGCTTCTATAGCCCAAAAAACTGCTTGTTTGTATTCTTTATTTTGATAAAAATATTTTGCTAAATTTAAAGCATTTTCATAGTTTGGTTGATTAATGAATTTTTCATAAAATATGTTTTGATCGAAACTATTGTTTTGAATTTCTATAGCATTTAAAAAAGAAAAACATATTAAGATTTTAAAACATATCATCTTCATGCTGAAAACCTAGGTCTTTTAAACTTAAAATTTTATTATTAGTTTTTACTAAACTTGGTTTGATAATAAAAACTATTTCGCTAATATCTTCATAATTTTGTTTTCCTTGAAATAAAGCTCCAAAAAGTGGAATTTTAGATAAAATGCTTATTTCATTATGATTATTAATGGTATTTTTACTAATCAATCCGCCTAAAATTAAAGTTTGTCCATCATCAACCTCAACTACAGTAGAAAGCTTTTTTTGTATAGTATCTGGCGCTATATTCCTTGGTTTGCTTTGTCTATGATTATCAAAACTATATTTAAAATCACTCAAGCTTGGATTAATCCTAAGCATAATTTTATGATCATCTGAAATCTCAGGCAATATATTAAGTAAAATTCCTACAAAAATAGAGTAATTATTATATATTTCACTAACTATTGTACCATTTTCTGTTCCTTTAGAACTTTCTTTTACTTGATAATTTATTGTATCGCCTATAGAAATAATAGCTTGCTGATTGTTTAAAGCCATAAGTTTTGGGTTAGAAAGTATAGTTGTTTTACCATTTTCTTGTAATGAATTTAAAATAGCTTTGGTTTCAATATTTGCTTTTAAGTTAATATTTCTAACACCATCTTTATTAATTATAAAATCATTATCATCACCATTAAGTTTAAAAGCAAGTTCTTGCCAATTAATTCCACTTGAATGATTTTTGTTTAAATGCACAGCAACAATACTTACATCAATTAAAACTTGTTTTTTAAGTCTTTTATTTAAGTCATCTAAATATTTTCCAACTCTTGCAAGTTCATATGGAGTTGCATTTAAAGTAATAATTCCTGCATTAGTATTGACAATAGGTTTAGTTGTATTTTCATCCAACAAAGATTGAATTTCTTCTGAAATTTTCTCCCAAAAATCAAATTTATCAGTACTAATAACTAAATTATCTACTTCTTTATAATTATCATAATCTCCTTGTTTTGGTCTAGAATCCACTGAAGCTTTAGTAATACTTTGTCCTTCTCTAATAGAACTTATATAATGCACTTTAAAAGTTTTAACTTGTTTTCCATAAATTTTTAAAGCATTTTTATCGTATTCATAAGCAAGATTGTTTTCCACCAATAAAAGCTTAAAAATCTCTCTTAAAGACATTTTCTTTATATGTAAATAATTTTGAGCATGCATTAATTTTTCTTGAGCAAAAATATCTTTGATAATAATACTAAAATCACACTCTCTTCCGAGTTCATTTAAAATTTCAAGCAAAGAAGTTTTGTTTTCTACTCTTATATTAAAAAAATGCTGATTACACTGCATGGCAAATACATTTGTAAAAAACAAAAAATTAATACATAAAAATACTATTTTTTTCATACAAATTTACAACCATTATTTTTTCTTCCTTTTTTAATACAACTTGAGAATTTCTAATTTCAACTATTTTAAAACCATCAATATAATCGTTTAAAGCATACCACTTATCATTAATCTTAATCTTATTTGAAACAATAGCTTGCAAAGAAAAATTAGATTTTATATTTGTAGTCTTTTTAAAAAAAGGATCTTGAATTGAAATTAAATTATCAACATAACAATTTTGATTTAAAAATGGATAATTAACACCAAAAGCATTAATTACCCATAAAACAAGAAAAAAAATTCGAAACAAAATTAATTTTCATTGCTAAAATCAGCACTTGCTAAACGCTTAAGCTGTCTGTAACGACGTTGTGCCTCTGCTTTATTTTTTTCAAATAATTCTTTTGCTTGCTCAGGATTTGATTTTTTCAAAGAATTATAACGAACTTCATTCATTAAAAAGCTTTCATATAAATCCCAATCAGGTTCTTTTGAAGAAATTGTTAAAGGATTTTTACCTTCAGCTTCTAAACGCGGATCATAAATATAAGTTGGCCAATATCCACATTTTGTAGCTAACTCTGCTTGATTTCCTGAATTTCCAAGTCCACCTTTAATACCATGAGCTATACAAGGAGAATAAGCAATAATCAAAGAAGGTCCATCATAAGCTTCTGCCGCCATTACAGCTTTTAACAATTGTGCATAATTTGCATTAGAATTTACTTGAGCCACAAAAATATAACCATAAGTCATAGCAATTTGACCAAGATCTTTTTTCTGTACTGGCTTACCTGCTGCAGCAAACTGTGCTACTGAACCCGTTCTTGAAGATTTTGAGCTCTGACCGCCTGTGTTAGAATACACTTCAGTATCAAGCACTAAAATATTTACATTCTCACCGCTTGCCAAAACATGATCAAGTCCACCATAACCTATATCATAAGCCCAGCCATCACCACCAAAAATCCAATGTGATTTTTTACTTAAATAGCTTTTAAGTTCTAAAATATCATTAACTGCTTTGATTTGCTTATTTTCTTCTAACAATGGAACTAATTTATCTCTTAATTCCAAAGAAACTTTAGAATCTTCTTTATTTGCAATCCACTCTTTATATAATGCAGAAAGTGCGTTAGGTACTTCTTGCATACTTTCATTCATTATGTGTTCTATTTTATGTCTTGTAGTTTCAGTTGCTATTTTCATACCAAGACCAAATTCAGCATTATCTTCAAATAAAGAATTGCCCCAAGCAGGTCCATGACCATTTTTATTGCTTTTTCTATATGGAGTTGAAGGAGCTGAGCCACCATAAATAGAACTACAACCCGTTGCATTAGCAACAATCATTCTTTCACCAAATAATCTAGTAATTAAAGTAATATAAGGAGTTTCTCCACACCCTGGACATGCTCCATGAAATTCAAATAAAGGTTGAGCAAATTGGATGCCTTTGGTATTTTCTCTATTTAAAATATTATCTTTATAACTTACTTTTTTGAATAAATAATCTGCATTTTCTTGCTCACCATGATCAAGCTCTTCACCTAGTGGTACCATCACTAAAGATTTTTCTTTGGTAGGACACTCATGCACACAAAGCTCACAACCTGTACAATCAAGCGGCGAAACTTGAATTTTGAAATTTAATTTTTGTTCTTTCACGCCTTTTGCATTTAAGCTGTGCTCTTTTACACCTGCTGGAGCATTGTTTAATTCTTCTTCATCAATCAAGAAAGGTCTGATAACTGCATGAGGGCATACTGAAGCACATTGATTACACTGAATACAATTAGTTTCTATCCATCTTGGCACCATAACACCAACGCCTCTTTTTTCATACTCAGTAGTACCATGCTCAAAACTACCATCTTCATAGCCCAAAAATGCCGAAACTGGTAAATCATCACCCTTAGCTGCATTCATAGGTTTTGCGATTTTTTCAACAAACTCAGTACCTTTATAAGCTATAGTTTCTTCTTTTGCTTCATTAGCTAAATTTACCCAAGAAGGATCAATATCAACTTTTACAAGTCCATCTGCACCTACATCAATAGCTTTATAATTCATTTCAACTATAGCATCACCTTTTTTACTATATGATTTATAAGCTAATTCTTTCATATATTTTTGCGCATCTTCAAAAGGAATGATATTAGCAAGTTTGAAAAATGCTGATTGCATAATCGTGTTTGTTCTACTACCTAGTCCTATCTCTCTAGCAAGTTTTGTAGCATTAATGATATAAAAATTAATTTCCTTTTGCGCTAAAACTCTTTTTACCGCATTTGGAATTTTTTCAATAGTTTCTTGCGCACTCCAAATACTATTTAAAAGGAAAGTTCCTCCTTTTCTAATACCTGCTAAAACATCATAAATTTCTAAATACGCAGCCACTGAGCATGCTACGAAATGTGGCGTAGAAACTAAATAAGTTGAAGTAATAGGTTTTTTAGAAAATCTTAAATGGCTTCTTGTGTAACCACCTGATTTTTTAGAATCATAAGCAAAATAAGCTTGCGCGTAAAAATCTGTTTTATCTCCTATAATTTTAATAGAGTTTTTATTTGCACCTACAGTGCCATCGGCACCAAGTCCATAAAATAAACACTCTATAGTACTTTCATCACCCAAAGAAATTTTCTCTCCCACAGGCAATGAGGTAAAGGTTACATCATCATTAATTCCTATGGTGAAACCATCTTTTGGATTTGCTTGATTTAGATTTTCAAAAACTGCTATTAACTGAGCAGGATCCACATCTTTTGAAGAAAGTCCATATCTACCACCAACGATTAAAGGTGCTTTTTCTTTTCCATAATATGCACTTTTTAAATCCAAATAAAGTGGCTCGCCTAAACTTCCTGGCTCTTTAGTTCTATCTAAAACAGCAATTTTTTCAACACTTTGAGGCATTACATCAAATAAATATTTTAAACTAAATGGTCTATATAAATGAACTTTTAAAACCCCTACTTTTTCACCTTTGCTACTCAAATAATCTACAACTTCTTTTAAAGCTTCAGTCACTGAACCCATTGCTACAACAACACGCGTTGCATTTTTATCCCCATAATACACAAAAGGTCTGTATTCTCTTCCTGTAATTTTTGAAATTTCTTGCATATATTCATTAACAATATCAGGAACAGCTTCATAATATTTATTTGCCAACTCTCTTGTTTGAAAATAAATATCATCATTTTGAGCCGTACCTCTTGTTTTTGGATTTTCTGGATTTAGACAGGAATTTCTAAATTCCAATAAAGCCTTACGATCCAATAAGCGATCAAAATGTGCATAATCCATTACTTCAATTTTTTGGATTTCATGAGAGGTTCTAAAACCATCAAAAAAATGCATAAAAGGCACTCTACCTTTAATAGCTGCTAGGTGTGCAACACCTGCTAAATCCATACTTTCTTGCACAGAATGCGAACAAAGCATAGCAAAACCTGTTTGTCTTGCAGCATAAATATCTTGATGATCTCCAAAAATAGATAGCGCTTGAGATGCTAAAGCTCTAGCTGCCACATGAATTACTCCAGGTAAAAGTTGACCTGCAATTTTATACATATTTGGTATTTTTAACAAAAGTCCTTGAGAAGCGGTATAAGTCGTGGTTAAAGAACCCGCTTGTAAAGATCCATGAACTGTCCCTGCTGCACCTGCTTCACTTTGCATTTCTACAACTTTAACTGGCACTCCAAAAAGATTTTTTTTGCCTTGAGAAGCCCATATGTCAGTATAATCAGCCATAGGAGAGCTTGGAGTGATAGGATAAATTCCAGCAACCTCTGTAAATGCATAAGCAGCGTAAGCTGCTGCTTCATTACCATCCATCGTTTTCATTATTTTACTCATTTAATCTATCCTTATAATTAAATAATTACTTAAAGTCAATAACTACTTTATCTTTAATTGTCTTAAACAATAATAAAAATTTTTTATTATTTATAGGTATAGAGTTTAAATGGGAAATTATCGGATATTTCTTATATATTTTATGGCTTCATAGGTATTTTTAAAAAGCGGAATTTCAAATTTAGCTAAACTTTCTTTACTTTCATAACCACTACTTACAGCCACAGGAATAATATTGGCATTTTGAGCAGCTTTTATATCTAAATGAGTATCACCTACCATAAAAGCATTTTCTTTGTTTTTAGAAAGTTTCTTCAAAGCTAATAAAATAGGCTCAGCATCTGGCTTTGGATAAGTTACATCGTCTCTACCTATAATAACTTTAAAATGCTCTCCTATACCTAAATGATCAAGTAAAGGTTTAGAAAATTTAGAACTTTTAGTCGTAACAACAGCTAAATCAGCAAATAAACTAGCCTCATATACACTTTCTTTTGCCAAAGGAAGTAAAGAAGTTTGTTCTATATAGATTTTTTGATATACATTTCTATAAGCATTAATATATTCACTTGTTTTCTCTTTTGCCACACCAAGCTTTTCAAAAGCTACATCCAAAGGAAAACCTATCAAAGCCTTAATAGCTTCATAATCTCTTAAAGGCTCATTAAAAGCTTTAAAAGCAGCATCAAATCCATCTAAAATGGCACTTGTAGAATCTATCAAAGTGCCATCTAAATCAAATAAAATTGTCTTTTTTAGCAAAGCTTATTCTTTAATAAAAAATTTTGCTTCAACGCGTCTATTTTGCGCACGACCTTCTTTGGTATCATTGCTTGCTTTTGGCTTTTCAAAACCATAGCCTTTAGTTACAATTTTTTCTTTAGTAACACCTGTTTTTTCAAGTTCCTTCGCTACGGCATTAGCACGCTCTAATGATAATTTTTGATTATAAGCCTTAGGACCTGTACTATCTGTATGGCCTTCTAAAATAGTATAGTATTGAGGATTTTCTTCTAAGATCTTACCTACTTCTTGAATTTTTTGAGCAAATTCTGGATTTATATTAGTCTGATCAAAACCAAAATGTCCCTCAAGGGCTATTGTTTTTTCACAACCTATATGATCAAGCAAAGCACCTTTTCTTGGTTCTGAACATGTTTTATCGATTTGTTTTACTTGTGGCTTTTCTTCAATTTGCTTAGTTTCAATATTAGGAGTTTTTGGAGCTTTATTGCCAAAATAAAAACTTAAACCAACACTAGAAATTAAATTATGTTCGCCATTGTTGAATTTAATTTGATCTCTTGCTTCAAGTCTTAAAGCTAAATCTTCTCCAAGTGCGAATTTAAAACCCGCACCATATTGAGCAAACATACCACTTTTATTTTCATAAGCCCCATGACTTAAATACTCATAACCTGTTCCTAATAATCCATATAAATACACATGATTAGCTAAATCAATTCCTTTAATAGCATTCACATAAAATCTCGAAACACTAGTATTTGTATGTGTATTATCATTTGGATTATTATATTTTGCATTATCATAATACTCTAAACCAAGTTCAGCTTGATCTATCCATAAATCATCATAGTGATAGCCAAATCTTAAGCCAACTCCACCATAATTTTTAAGATCTAAATTTCCTTCTGGTGTTGTATAGTTAAAGGTCGGGGTTATTTCTATTTTGCTAGCATCAAAAGCAAATAAAAAACTAGCTAAACTAACTAAGCTTATAATTTTTTTCATAACAATCCTTATAAAATAAATTGAGCGATTATATAAAAAAGAAGATTAAAATAAAATAAGCCCCTTTGGGTAAGGGGCTTAAATTTACTACAAAAAGGAGGTTTCCCTGATCGGACCTTGGAATTATAAATATTTATTCTAAACAAAAAATCCTTTGATTTTAAATAAAATAAAAATATATGAAAAAAATATGATTTTTTTAAAAAAACAGAGAAAATGGATCCAAAATGGATCCAAAAAATATTAGCGTTTAGAGAATTGTGGGCTTCTTCTTGCTTTTCTGCGACCGTATTTTTTACGCTCAACAGTTCTGCTATCTCTAGTAAGAAGTCCTTTTGGTTTTAATAATGCTCTAAAATCTGCATCCATAGCAGCTAAAGCTCTTGAAATACCATGTCTTAAAGCTTCAGCTTGAGCACTGTAACCACCGCCTAAAGTTGTTGCTTTAATGTCCATAGAAGTTTCTTGCTTAGTTACTAATAAAGGCTGAACTACTTTTAATTTTATAGCTTCATGTCCGCCAAGCCAAGTGTTTAAATCCATACCATTAACGATGATTTTACCACTACCAGCTTTTACCCAAACTTTAGCTACAGCGGTTTTTCTTTTACCTGTTGCGTATGTTGTTGCCATGATTATTTTCCTTTATTAGCAATTTGAGCAGTATGAGGATGTTCGCTACCTGCATAAATTTTTAATTTTTTAAGCATAGCTCTACCTAGGTTTGTTTTAGGTAGCATACCACGAACTGCTAATTTATATAATTTAACTGGATTTTTTTCTAATAAATCACCAAATTTTTCACTTTTTACGCTTCCAAAATACCCTGAATGTCTGTGATATAGTTTATCTTCTGCTTTATTTGCACCTGTGAAAACTGCTTTAGAAGCATTGATAATGATTACATAATCTCCACAATCAACATTTGGAGTATAGCAAGGTTTATTTTTACCTCTTAAAATAGTCGCTACTTCTGTTAAAAGACGACCAAAACGCTTTCCTTCAGCGTCTAAAACGATCCATTCGCGTTTTACTTCGTTTGGCTTTGTTATCTTTGTCATCATCTTACCTTTGCCAAAAATTTTTTTAAAATGAGATTATAATTATTTTAGCTTAATTAGTACTTAATTTAAGAATACTTAAAGTTTAAATGATATCTTTTTTATATTGTAACTTATTCTTAAATAGTTTATATTACAATTGTAATATAAAATACTTTATAAGGCGAAATAATGTTAAATTTATTTGCTAAACATAAAATAAAATTTGCTATTGCTTTTGTACTACCTATTTTAGCTTTTGGTTTTAATATTTATTATAATACAAATAAAAGTGAAATTCATACAACTAACCCAAACAAACAAAATAACAAATATGAAATTTTAAAAGAAAAGTGTAACAGTGGGGATATTAAGGCGTGCTTAGATTCCTATCCTCTTAAATATAAAAAGCCCATACAAGCTAAATTAAATGGAAAATGGGGATTTATAGATAAAAACGGGGAAATAATAATAAATCCTATATTTGACAATATTTCTAATTTTAAGGAAAATCTAGCAAGTGTTAAGATAAATGGAAAATGGGGTTTTATAGATAAAAGTGGAAAATTTATATTAGATCCTATTTTTGATTATACTCTTGGTTTTAGTGAAAATATTGCAGGTATTAATTTAAACGAAAAGTGGGGATTTGCTAATAAAAACGGGGAGATAATAATAAATCCTATATTTGACAATATTTCTAATTTTAAGGAAAATCTAGCAAGTGTTAATTTAAACGGAAAATGGGGTTTTATAGATAAAAATGGAAAATTTGCAATAGAAGCTAATTTTGATTGGGCTTGGGATTTTAAAGAAGATTTGGCAAGTGTTAGACTAAATGGAAAATATGGCTTTATAGATAAAAATGGAAAATTTGCAATAAAACCTATTTTTGATAAAGTTTATAGTTTCAACCAAGGAATTGCAAAAGTCAAGTTAAATGAAAAATGGGGACTTATAGATAAAAATGGAAATTTTATAGTAGAACCTATATTTGATGATATAGATTATTATTAAACCTCCACTATTTCCACTTTATCCTTTAAAACATATACCAAAAAAGCCTTAGTGGAAGTCTTGGCTAAGATTTTTTCTATGGCTTCTTTGTAAAGTAAAACTTGCTTTTTATGCTCGTTTAAATTTAAACCCGTTTTATAGTCTATAATGATAGCTTCATTATCATCAAATGCAAGCATATCAAGCTGTTTTTGCTCACCTTTATAAGTGATGATTTGCTCTTTTAGTAGCTTTTTACCCGCTAAAAGCGCGTTAAAGCTCTCATCTTTTAAAAGCATAGTAAGTCTTTTAAAAAGCTCATTAAAACTTTCATCATCTAAGTAAAAACGATATTTTTTATACACCATTTGCTTGCAAAATTCAAAATTGCTTTTAGTGTTAAAATCAAAATATTGCAAAAACTCATGCAAAGCCAAACCAAAGTGTATTTGCGTGCTTGAAAGATGACTTTTTACTTTAACTTCTTGTAAATTTACCTTTTGAAATTCTTCAAAGTTTTCTATTTGTTCTAAATTTTCTAAAGGCTCTTTTGTTTTAACAAGCTGTTCTTCTATAATGCCTATTTGTTTTTCTTCATAGTCTTGAAAATAACTCTTAAAGGTTTTAAAACTCTCATCGTTTTTTATGATAAAAAGAGAATTTTTAGCTCTAGTAAGTGCTACATATAGACAATTTATCTCATCTTCTGCTTGAAGTTTTTCTCTTTTAGCTAAAAAGGTATTGTAATTTTGATCTTCAAGATGTTTTCTAGCACTGTGTCGGTATTTTACTTCCCAACCTTGCTCTAAATCATACTCAAACATTAAAGTTTCATTATCCGGAGCTTTTTTACTAAGTCTATCAAGTACGATTAAATTTTCAAATTCAAGCCCCTTAGACTTATGCACGGTCATAATACTTACTCCATCATCTTGAGCTTGTAAAGACTTTAATTCACATGGAGCAAATAAAAAATCGAAGAAATTATCAAAAGTACTTGCATACTCTAAATATGCGATGAGATTAACATCGCTTAAATCAAGCTTTAAAACATGTACTAAGTATTTTAAAATCTCACCTACACTGCGGTTTAAATCAAGCGTGATAAACTCAAGCTCTTTTTCTAAAATACTACTTGCAAAGTACAAACTAAACTCATCTTTAAGCACACAAGCCTTTGCATACTCAAAAAGCACTCTTACACTAATACAATCCATCAAAGCTACATTGCTTTGCGTATAAGCTTTAATGTCATTTTCTTCAAGAAATTCTTTCATTAAAGTAGCGTCTTTGTTAATCCATACCAAAATGCAAATTTCACTAAGCTTTAAGCCTTTTTCTAAAAGCTTTTGAATGATCTTTAAAACTTCTTTACCACTTGCTTCATGCAAAGAACTTTTTGGCGGGATATGATTTTGTAAAACTTCCACATATCCACCTTCTTTAATGCTTTTTTGCAAAGTAAAGCTAGGATTTAAAAAGCTATCAAAAAATTTATCTTTAAAGACTTCATTTACATAATCAACAATAATCTTTTTACTACGATAATTAGTATCTAAATGCTCTAATTTAATTTGTGGAAAATCTTTTAAAAGCTTATCAAAAAGCTCTTTTTTACCCCCTCTAAAACCATATATGCTTTGCTTTTTATCCCCCACATAAAAAAAGCTTCTGTTTTTTTTCACTCCCTCACCTGAAACAAGTTCAGCGATAATAGGTTTTAAAATTTGATACTGCAAAACATTAGTATCTTGAAATTCATCAATTAATAAATGCGAAATATAACCATCAAGTCTAAAATAAATTAAATCTTTATTAGTTTCATCACTAATTAACTCATAAGTTTTTAAAGCTATATCTGAAAAAGTTAATGCATTTTGCTTAGCATTGTTTTCATTTCTTGCTTCTTTAAAATGCTTCAAAAGCTTTGCAAGCATACTAATGCGATAATTTTCCATTTGAGTAAAATACTCTTTTGCGCTTTGTAAAAACTCTGCTCTTTTTTGTAAAAATTCACTATCGATGACTTTTGCAAAATACTTTTTATCTAAATCACAAATAATAGGTTTAGTAAAGAAATCTTCTATGTTTTCAAATTCAAAATTTTTTTGATAGTTTTTATCTGTGCTTAAATTTCTTGCATAAGCTATAAACTCACTTAAGCTTTTTTCTAAAAAAGTTTTATTTGGAAAATGTGCATTTTGTATAGAATTAATCTCACAAGATCTTTCATACAAGCTTTCAAGATTTTGCAAAAAATCACTTTTACTTTTTGTTTGGACAATGTAATAAGCTAAAGCTCTTAATTCTTCTTCGTCTAATTTAGAAATGAAATTTTTATAACTATCTTGACTTTCTATAATGTCAAAATCACTCATAAGACCTAAATTTAAAGCAAAAGAACGAATGATTTGTGAAAAAAAGCTGTCAAAAGTGTAGATATTAAGCTTAGATCTTAAAAACTCATCTTTGTATTTTTCTCTTAAAGCTATAAGCTCATCTTTGCTTTTACCTAGCATTTTCATAAGCTCATTACACTCTGCTTTATTCTCTCCATTTTCAAGCACATCAAATTCTAAAAAGGTTTTAAAAACTCTTTCTTTCATTTCGCTTGTAGCTTTATTAGTAAAAGTAAGGGCTAAAATTTCATTAATCTTAGCTCCCATTAAAACCAAAGCTACAAAACGCACACTTAATGCAAAAGTTTTTCCACTTCCTGCGCTAGCTTCCAAAGCTAAAAAAGGCTCAAAATGATAACTCAAAGTTTAAACTCCTTTTTATAAAGCATGGTATAAGGGCTGTAAGTATTGTCGTTTTTTTGATTAAAAAATTCTTTTTCCAAAGGCTCTTTAGCAAGCTCATTAAGCAAGTCTTTCAGTTCTTGCACGCTCTTACTTTTAGCATTTTCATGTATGATTTTGATATTTTTTAGATCATAAAAGCAAGCTTTTGTATTTAATAAGGTATTTTGATTTTCTAATAAAAACTTATAAAAAGCAAGTTGATAAGATTTTTCATCTGCCTTACCACTTTTATAATCTATAATCAATCTTTCATTGCCATTATTATCTACTCTATCTAAAAAGCCTATGGCGTGAATTTTCACTCCATTTTCTGCAATAAATTCTTTTCTTGGTGGATTAAATTCACATTTTTCTACCACATAACCTTGCTTAAAATGCTCATTTTCAAGTGTTTGGAATTCTTTAAATATAGTTTGTATTAAAGCTAAATTTAGCGCATCAACTCGGTATTGTTTAATGCTTTTTATCACTTGCATAAAAACTTCATAATCAAAATGATTTTTAGATTTTTGTGTATAATAAAGTTCTAAAGCCTTATGGATAAAACTCCCCAACTCATTTGCTCTAAGTGTATCATCTAAAGTCTTTGGCTCTTTTAATCTTAAAACATATTTATAATAATAATCCAAACCATAATGCACAAGAAGATGAAATCTTGAAAAAGAAAGATCACTTTGAAAATAATCGTGCTTTGCTTTAATACTTACAATAGGCTCAAGATTAAAAGTACATGGATAAGTTTGAAAATATTTCACATAAGCATTATTACTATAAGTCTTGTCTTCATAAAATGGAAGTTCAAGCTCGTTTAAAAATCTTGATTTGATTTTTTCTTCATTTTCCACATAAGAAATTCCAACTAATTTTGCCTTGGCTATTAAAGTATAATAATAATGTCTTTGTAAATTTTCTCTTTGAGCATGAGTGATAAGTCCTGCTTTTTTGCGAATTTCATTGTTTAAAAATAACTCACTTGAAACTCTTTTTGGGATAAATTCATCATTAAAATCGACTATAATCACCCCGTCATATCTAAGTCCCCTACTTTCTAAAAGCCCCATTACAGTAACTTCACCACCACCAACACTGCTTAATTTTATACCATCAATTTGCATGAAAAATAATTCTAAAATTTGCACAAAGCTTAACTCGTGTGTTTTTACAAGCTCTTTGATAAAAATAAGCTCTTGATGTATATAATTTTTTAACTCCTCATCACTATCTTCTAGTAAATTAAAAATAAAATTCTCAAAAAAATCATAAGAAATATTTTCATCAAAAAGCTTTTTAAACTCTGTAAAATCAACACTAGAAGAAAAAAAATGTAAATTACACAAATGTTTGTTTAAATTACACCTTTCATAAAATTCTTCATTTTCTTCATACTCAAACTCATCATCTTTAGCACTTTCATACAAAGACTTTAATCTGTGATAAAAAAGTGTATTTTTAATACTTTCTCCACTTGCATAATTTAAAACATTGTTTTTATCATAAAGTCTTAAAATATCTACAAAATTCTCATCAGGTGTAATCACTACAATATCTTTTGCGCTTATACCGGATTTTAAAAAAGAATTAATTTTTTCAAAAACAAAAGCAGCTTGTAAAGATCTTAAATGAAAACTTTTATAACTAATTTTACTTTCTTTAAAAAAGCACTCTTCTTTTAAAATTGTTTTTTGATTTAAATCAAACAAATAAGCATAATTTGCCTTAAGAGAAAGTCCTTGTAAAAAGCTAAGAGTATTTAAAAAATCTTTATTAAATTTAGTGCAATTAAACTGCACTTTAAGAGGAAGCATTTCCTTAACTTTTAACAAAAGCTCTACTTCAAAGGCATTTAAAAAACCTTGAAAATCAAAAATAATCTCATCATAATTTTTTAAAAAATCACTATTAATTTCATAATCTAGCGGCAAAGAAATATCATCATATAGATTTTGCTCTTTTAACAAGGTAAGATAATTTTTAAAAAGTTCTTCTAAAATTTGCAAATGTTCATCATACTGAGCGTAAGCATCATGAAATTTTAATGAGTTGATATCTTTTTTTTCTAAACTAAGCTCTTTAAAGAAACTAAATAAATAAGCATTATTTTTTAAGAAAGCAAAAAAATTACTCGGTATTTTTAAGCTTTGCTCTAAATTTTTAGTTTGCTCACAAGCCTTTTTCATCAAAAGTAAACACTCATAGTGTGTTGCTTGAAAATGCGGAGAAAAAACTAACTTTTGTATAAATTCGGCTATACTCATAGCCGGTTCTACTAAACTATCAACCTGTAGTTTTTTCTCATAATACTTTCTTAAAGCTCTTAGTGAGCTAAATACAAAAAGTTTCATTATTTAGTCTGCAAAAAGAATTTAAAAAATCCTACACTATTTTCATCTTGAGTGATTTTTAAAAGTATTTGCCAAACACCTTTTTCTTTGATATTAAAATCAAACACCAAATCACTTCCTTCTAATCTTACTTGCAAATTCTCATCATTTACATTTGTATGTGGACGCGAAAGTAAAGTTTGGATTTGAAGCTTACTTAAGTCATAATCTTTTAAATTTTCAATTGCAATCCTAAGCTCATTTTGTCCTTCATTGATATAATAAACTTGATTTTTCTTATGCATAAAGCTTTCTTTGTCTTTAATGCTTAGCTTAAAATTTTCATCAAAAGTCTTTTGTCTGTTTTGAATTTCATTATAATTTAACTCTACATTTTGATAAGAATCAAAATAAAAATTATCTTCATACACAGGAGCCTTGCTTGCAATAAAAATCGTAACAATACAAGCTATAACAATAAGCCCCAAAGAAATCAAAATGCCATAAGGCCAAAATGTTTTCTTATTTTCCATTTTTATTTTCTCCTTTTGATTTTTCTTTGAACTAGCATTAAAATTGCAACACATAAAAATCCATAGATTAAAATTCTCATAATATTTAAAGTATCACGATTTGAATTTCCATAAAAAGGTTTTATATTAAAATAATTTGCTACTTGATCGGCTATATCTGCATAACCATTTAAAATAGCTGCATTATAAATATCTTTTTGTTTAGGATTTGCAAGTATAGGTAAAATTGTTCCTTTTTCAGGATAAGGACTCAAAACACCTTCTTTATCAAAAAAAGCCAAAGCATCATCGCTTGCAAGTATATCTACCTTATGTGAAGCTTTAGAAAATACAAGTAAAATATATGGCTTACTTAAATTAGCTTCATAATTTTTTAAACTTTCAAAATCTTTTTTATCACTTAATGCTAAAGCGATATTTACTCCAGTTAATTCATAAATTTGTCTAGAACTTGTAGTGATATTTTGTTCTATCGCAGTGTTTAAGATATTATCATTTAACAATATTTCAGCATGTAAAAAATTAGCAAAACAAATAAAAATGGCGGCTAAAAAACCGCCTTTAAATATATTTTTCATCCTATAAAAAGATGATTTGCAGTTAAAACCGACCAAGCAGTGATTCCAGCCGCTACAACTAAACCGGCTATGATTAAATACTCAAGAACTTTTGCCATAATCATTCCTTTATAATGATATGTTCTTCTCTTTTAGAGTCAAACATTTTAATTTGTTCTGCATTTTCTATTTTATAAGGTTTTTGCATAACATCTTGTTGTGTTTTTAGACCCAAAATAGTTAATCCTGCTAAAATCGATAATAATAAAATAGTTGCTATTAACATTCCGCTAACGCCTGAAAGTGAAAATACACATCTGTTTGAATTTTCCATTATTCGCCCCTTGAAAGAGAAATCACATATTCGCCGACCGCTTCTTTTTGAAGCTCATTTAACAAGCCATTGTTAAAATGAGGCATTACACCTATACTACCTGCTTTACCACGATTTAAAACATCTACTACAAATTCTGCACTACCATATTTTGTTAAATCTGGAGCCACTAATTGACCATCAATAGTTCCTTTTCCATCTTCACCATGGCATACTGTACAAGTGACAAATAATTCTTTTCCTTTTGCCACAAGTTGAGGATTTTCGGTTTTTTTAATTGCTGAAATTTCAGAAGCAACATAAGCGGCAATTGCAGGAATATCAGCTTCATCTATACCATTATCTGCTGCACTTAACATCTCACCCATAGGATAATTTAAGCCCTTAGAACCTTTAGTAATTACTTCTATAAGTCCCTCTTCTGAACCCCAAACATTAAGATTTTGAGCTTTTCCATTGATACCATCACCTGTAATACCATGACAAGAAGAGCATTGAACTAAAAAGATATTTTTGCCCATTTCTTGCTTATCTTCATTGTTTAAATTTGCAAATTTTTGTGCAAATTTCTCATTATGCGCTTGCACTTCTTTATTATATTGACCAATTTGAGAATAACTATTTAAAGGATACCCCCAAAGAAAATACCATATACACCATACTATAGCTAAGAAAAATACCACAGCCCAGCCAAGTGGTATAGGATTTTTATATTCACCTATACCATCCCAACTATGTTCGCTTAGCTCACCCTGACTTTTTTCTTCTTTCATACTTTTAAACAATTTTCCTACCACAACAAGCGTAATCAATATGATAAGAATTGCTCCAATAAAAGATAATAAATTAACATTATCCTGTAAGTTCAACCATTGCATTAAGCACTCCTTTTATTTTGCTCTAAAACACGATCGCCAATTTCATCATGTAATGCTAAATCAGCATATTTTTCATAGTTTCTTCTACCTGTTTTTTCAGATCTATACAAATGAAACCAATAAGAATACAAAACTACCACTAAGAATACTACAAGGGCAAAAAAGCCATAAGCTTGCAACTCTCTTATTAGTTCTAAATCCATAATTTTTCCTATTTCAAGCTATTAAGATACGCAATCAAAGCGACAATTTCTCTAATTTCACCTCTAGCAAACGCATCTTTAACATCTTGATTTTTCATTTGATCTACTATAGCTTGGGCTTCTGCTTTAACTTCTGCTTGAGCTTCTTCCCAAGTACCAAGTTTTGTACCATTTTCAACATCATAAGGAACATTGAAAACTTTTTTTACAGTTAGTGCTTCTGCATAAGCTGTTTCTATATTTGCATTATTGCTAAACATATGTTTGTAAGCTGGCATAATAGAACCAGGAACAACTGAAACTGGATCCCACATGTGATTTTCATGCCAATCTGTAGTTCTAAAATTACCTATACGCAATAAATCAGGTCCAGTTCTTTTTGAACCCCATAAAAATGGTCTATCATAAGCATATTCACCGCTAACTGAATACATACCATAACGATCTGTTTCTGATTTAAAAGGACGAATAAGTTGTGAATGACATGCATTGCAACTTTCTTTAATATAAGCATGGCGTCCTGCAAGTTGTAAAACCGTATAAGGCTTTTTACCTTCAATTGGTCTTGCATTTTGAGCAAAATCAGGTAAAACTTCCACAATACCTGCATATGCGATCACTATAAATACTGCCACAGCAAAAAAGAATGGATTTTTTTCTAACCAACTAAACATATTTTTCCTCCTTATGCTGCCATAGGTGAAGCACTTTTTGGCTCTTTATCAAGCACTCTACCCACTGAAATTGATTTATAAATATTATAAACAAACATGAAAAATCCTACTAAGTACAACAAGCCACCTACAGCTCTAATCCAATAATAAGGAATAATAGCTTCAACAGTATCAATGAAAGTATAAAGCAAGTTACCATACTCATCTGTAGCTCTCCACATCATACCCTGAGTAATACCTGCTATCCACATAGAACTAAAGTACAATACTATACCTGTAGTTTGGATCCAAAATTGAGCTTCCATTAGCGATTTACTATATAATTCTCTTTTAAACATTCTAGGCACCATGTGATAAAGCGCAGCCATAGTCATAAAGCCAACCCAACCTAAAGTACCATCATGAACATGTCCTGGAATCCAATCTGTAAAGTGTGCTAATGCATTAACTGATTTAATAGAAAGAATAGGACCTTCCAAAGTTGAGAACATATAGAAAGTTGAAGCTAAAATCATAAATTTGATTAATGGGCTTTCTCTTAATTGACTCCACTCACCTTTCATAGTAAGTAAGATATTAATTGCTGAACCCCAAGAAGGTAAAATAAGAACGATTGAAAAAACTGAACCCATAGTTTGCATCCAATCAGGCACTGTAGAATAAATCAAGTGGTGTCCACCTGCCCATAAATAAACAAACATTAAGCCCCAAAATGCAAATAAAGATAATTTGTATGAGAAAATTGGTTGTCCACTTTCTTTTGGTAGAAAATAATAAATTTGAGCGATGATACCAACAGTGAATACAAATGCAACTGCATTGTGCCCATACCACCATTGAACTAATGCATCGTTTGTCCCTGCATACATAGAAACACTATGCCACCAATCGCCCATTCCACTCACAAAATAAGTAGGCACAGCCATATTGTTAAATAAATAAAGCATTGCTATACCTAGGAAAGTAGCTATATAATACCAAAGTGAAACATATAAAGTTTTTTCACGGCGAATTCCAATAAGCCCAAAAATACTTACACCCCATAAAACCCAAACTAAAACTACCAATATATCAAGTGGCCATTCAAGCTCTGCGTATTCCTTTGAAGTGCTAACACCTACAAACAAAGTAATAACAGCTATAATCATAGTGATCATGTAAAGCCAAAAATGCAATTTACCAATGAACATTAAAAAGCTTGATTCTGCCATACTAACTTTTAGCACACGCTGACCAATATAATACCAAGTAGCCCAAATTCCTGAGAGCATAAAACCAAAAATTACACCTGAAGTGTGCAATGGTCTAAGTCTTGAAAAAGTACCATACTCACCGGCTAAATAATTTAAATCCGGATAAGCCATCTGAAAGGCAATAAGCGTTCCAATAGCCATACCAATAACACCAAACAATAAGGTAGCAAACATAAAATATTTAGCAACCGTATAGTCATAGTTTAATGCATTTCCTGGGTGCATTTCCTCTCCTTAAGTTTTTTTCTGCAATTATGCGATCTTTATATTATACGATACTTAATATCTTTTTTAGCTTAAACTATGTCTAATTATTTATTATTTATTAATAAATTATCGCGTAAAAACAAAGCCTATATAAGAAAAATACACACCATAACAAAAAATTAAAATATAGGAAATTAAACTAGCTATTTTTTGAAATTTTTCATTTAATGTTTTAGAAAAATACGCAAGAAATATCAATGCTGGTAAAGTTGAAAAACCAAAAACAAGCATAATTAAAGCCGATAAATACACACTTTGCACACTCATTCCAAAGGCTATATAAAAATACACCAAACCACAAGGCACAAAGCCATTTAAAAATCCTAAAAAAAGAGTACTCTTGAAAGATTTTTGTTGAATCAATCTAGAGATGTTTTTTTTAATTACGCATTCAAAAAATAAAGAATTTTCAAAAAAACTTAGAAATTTTCCTTTAAAAATCAAAGCAAGTGCTAATGTTATCATAAAAATTCCAATTATAAAAAACATTATGCCTTTTGAAAATTCACTAAATGAAAGCAAGCTTCCAAAAACTCCAAAAAATATGCCCAAGCAAACATAAGCAAAAATTCGAGATAGATGATATGAGAAAATTAAAAGAAAAAAAGGGAGTTTAATTTGCTTTGAAAGCTGAGTATAAGCTAAAACAAAACCTCCACACATTCCATAACAATGCCCAAAACTAGAAAGAAAAGCTATACTTGCTAAAGCAATAAAATCTAAACTCACAAAAGCTCTAAAAATTCTTTAAAAATATACTTGCTCTCATGTGGTCCTGAAGAACTTTCTGGGTGATGTTGCACCGATATAATAGGATAATTTTTATATCTCACACCCTCTACATTATCACCAAACAAATTTCTATGAGTAATAGTTGCAACCTCTGCTATTTCTTCAGGAATATTATAATTATGATTTTGTGCTGTAATTTCTACTGTGTTATTAGTAAGGTTAATAACAGGATGATTTGCTCCATGTTGGCCGAATTTCATTTTATAAGTTTCATAACCAAAAGCATTACTTAAAAGTTGATGTCCCAAACAAATACCAAGCATAGGAATTTTAGCTTCTGCTAGTTTTTTAATCTCTGCGATTTCATCTTTTAAAATTTTTGGCTCACCTGGTCCATTGGATAAAAATACACCATGAATTTTACCTTTTTGATATAAATCAATCAAATCTTTTGCCTTGGTATTATAAGGAAAAACCTCCACCTCAAGTCCAACACTTACAAGCTCATTTAAAATATTTTCTTTTACACCATAATCAATCACAGCTACTTTTTTACCATTTGCTTTTACATTCTCATAAGCTTTGTTGCTATGATCCCAAGCACCTTTACCATGTTTATAAGAGCTTTTAGTGCTAACCTGTGCTACATAATTTACTTCATCAATTTTAGCACTAGAAAGAAGCATTTTTTTAAGCTCTTCTTTGTCCTTAATTTCAGTAGATATTACCGCTCTCAAATTTCCTTGATCTCTGATCATTTTAACTAAAAATCTAGTATCAATTTCACAAAGCCCTATTTTTTCATGCTTTTTCAAATAAGCACTTAAAGAATCATTGGCTCTAAAATTAGAATAATCTTCATTTAATTCTCTTATAATCATTCCGCTAGCAAATACATCTTTACTTTCATTATCTTCATCATTAATACCAACTATACCAATTTCTGGCATTGAAAATACTACAAACTGACCTGCATATGATGGATCAGAAATAATTTCTTGATACCCCGTTAAAGAAGTATTAAAAACAAGCTCTCCAAAAAAAGTTCCACTTTGTCCAAAAGCCTTTGCGCTTAAAAAAACATCATTCTCTATATAAATATATGCTTTCATAAAAGTCCTTTTTTTCTAAGCTCTTCTTGATATAGCTTTTCAAATACCAATTCATATTCTTCAGAACCTGGAATAAGTTTTCTTTTATAATTTGAAATTTTTTCATAGACTAAATCTTCTAAATTTTCATACTCTTTTAAATAAGACATAATACTTGAAAAAATGAGATTTTTCACGCGATTTTCTGACACATTGTAGTTTATCAAATCTTCTTCCACTAAATTTTCTAAAATTTTATGAGAAAGATTATTGTATCTATCTTCACTATCGAGCATAAATTTAAACTCATTTGCTAGTTTTTTCTTAATCATCCAAAACATACTTTTTCTATCTATTTGCATAAACTCAATTTCATCTTCTTGGCTTTCTAAAATTTCTTTTGCTTTTTCATCAAGTTTACGCTCATTTAAAACATCTATTTCTATAATTTCTTTTGCTGTTTTTAAAAGTTTTTGACTATCATCTTTAATTTTAACAAAAGAAGAATGCATTAAATCAAGTATTATTTTATTTGCTATATAAGGTATATGAGCTGGTTTGATACGCATTTATTCACCTTTTTATTTTTATTTTGAAATAATACTAAAAAAAAGGTAAAAACTGCTTAAAACTTACTGCGAACTTGCATTTTGATCTAAATTTTTCAAAAGTAGTGTTAAATCGGAAGCTTTTTTTGGATCCATCTTGGCCATAATGGATGAAATTTTTCTAGGATCTAGCGAAAGTAGAATTTTTGAAGCCTCATCCGGTTCCATTTCGCTTAATATACCTGCCACGGCCACATCTTTCATTTTAGCATAAATTTCTGTGATACGCCCCATGGTTTTATCATTAATAACTTGAAGATTTTGTTTAGTCGCTTCTAATATACGCTCATTTTGCTCTTTTAAACTTTTTATTTGCTCTAAACTTGCATTAACATCAGCTTCTTTTTGCTCCAAAGCTTGCATTTTTTCTTTTTGCAAAGCTTCAAAAGAAGCTCTATAAGCCTCTAAACTTTGTCTTGCTTCATCATATTCTCTAATTTGCTCTTGCATTTGCTCTTTTCTTGCTTCAAAATACTGCTCGCAATTTTGCTGTGCATTTACAAAATTTAAGAAAATCAATAAAAATATTATTTTTTTCATCATTTATCCTTATTAAAATGTCTTGTTATAGCAAGTTCATCTATAAATTTTTCTTCTTCTTTTTGTAAAGCTTTTTGGATTTTTTTTAATTCTTCATTTTCTAAAACCTTAATTTTTTCAAATTCCAAATGAGCCTTTTTGTATAAATGTTGATGATGTGCAAGTTCTTTTTTAGTTAGGTCTAATTTTTGTTTAATTCTTTGCTTACCCTCTCTTGCAATTTCTTGCATTTTTAAAGACGATCTTAACAAAGCCACCGAACCTTTATCAGCCAAAGTCAAGCTTTCGCATGTTTTTAAAGCTTCTTTAAATTCTTCTTCACACAACAAAAGCTTTTGTCTTGTTCTAGTCAAATTTGCCTCTGCTTTATCAAGCTGTTGTTTTCTAAGCTTAATCACAGAAGAATATTTGCTTTTCATAAAATGATAGTATCTTCTCTTTCAGGACTTGTGGAGATATAACCTACTCTAACGCCACTTAATTCTTCCAAACGCTTAATGTATTTTTTAGCATTTTCAGGTAGCAAATCATAATCTCTAATCCCTGCAACTTTATCCCAACCTTCCATTACTTCATAAATAGGCTTAGCGTTTTCTAAATCACAAGGTACATAGTCTATTTCTTGTCCTTTATATTCATATGCTTTACAAATTTTAACACTTTCAAAACCATCTAATACATCAAGTTTCATTAATGATAAAGTATCTAAGCCATTTAATCTTGCAGTATATCTTACCGCAACCGCATCAAACCAACCACATCTTCTTTTTCTACCTGTGCTTACTCCAATTTCTTTACCAATAAGTCCTATTTTTTCACCATCTTCGCCTAAATCCTCACTTGGAAAAGCTCCATTTCCCACTCTTGTTGTGTAAGCTTTTACTATGCCTATAACTTTTCCAATTTCTTTTGGATTTAATCCCAAACCACTTAAAGCTCCAGCTGAAATAGTCGTTGAACTAGTTACATAAGGATAAGTTCCATGATCAATATCAAGCATAGAACCTTGCGCGCCTTCTAACAATACTTTTTTATCCTCATCTAAAGCTTTCCAAAGCATTCTTGTAGTATCTGTAATATATGGCGCTAGCACTTCTTTAAAGCGTTTTAAATCTTTTAAAATTTCATCATAACTAGGCATTGCAATACCTAAAACATCAAAATAAGTTTTTTTAAGTTCAAAATCTTTCATTAAATTTTCACAAAGCTTTTCAGGCTCTAGCAATTCCCCTACTCTATGTCCATTACGACTTATTTTATCTTCATAGCTTGGCCCTATACCTTTGCCTGTTGTTCCTATAGCTTTATCACCTTTAAGTCTTTCTCTTGCTTGATCAATCAAAGCATGATGATTTAAATTTAAATGAGCTCTATCGCTTATAAATAATCTTCCTTCTAAATTTTCAAATTGAGCCATTTCACTAATTAATACATCAGGATTAACTACAACTCCATTACCTATAACATTAATACATTGCTTATTTAAAACACCTGATGGCATTAAATGTAAAGCATATCTTATACCATCAACCCATATAGTGTGACCTGCATTATGTCCACCTGCACTTCTGCAAACATAATCATAATTTTCACATAGCTTATCAACTATCTTACCTTTACCCTCATCACCCCATTGGATACCAACGACAATATCTGCTTTACTCATAAAAAAACTCCATTTTGACTTAAATTTGGCGAGAAGGTGAGAGAATCGAACTCCCCAAAAAGTAGTCAACTACCCTTTCATCTGATTTGAAGTCAGTGGCCATCACCAGATAAGCTAACCTTCCAAAAATGATATTATATCTTAATATTTTTAATTGAAACAAAAATTAAACATATGAAATTATAAGCGTGTAAAAATACTTTGAAATATTATATTTTTTAGTTATAATGTTTGTTTTTCAGTGTCAAGTTTTGACAATTACAATTTTTGGATATATCAATGCATTCTTTCAAACAATCTTTTTTTATAAATTTTTGGGATAATTCCAAAGGCATGATTATACTTGGAATTTTAAGTGCTATTTATTTTGGAATTTTTGGTAGTGTTTGGGCTGTTACAGGTGAAATGACACGCTGGGGTGGAGAAATTTTAGAATTTTTTGGTATGGATTTAAGCTCCTACACTTACTACCAAAAGCAAAATTTAAGTGGCAGTCCCTTAACAAGAATTGATGGTATCATGCTCATAGGTATGTTTATAGGATGCTTAATAGCTGCATTTTTAGCAAATAAATTTAAATGGCGTTTGCCTGCTAGCAAAATTCGAATTTTTCAAGCTATTATAGGAGGAATTTTATCAGGCTTTGGTGCAAGACTTGCTTTTGGTTGTAATTTAGCAAATTTCTTTACAGGTTTACCTTATTTTTCTTTACATACTTGGGTTTTTACTTTATTTATGATTTTAGGAATTTATCTAGGTGTTAAGGTTTGTAATCTTGCCTTATTTAAGCCAAAAGCAAAGTTACAACGCGTTTGCAAAGAAAATCAAAAATTAAAAACACAAAATAAAATTTCAAAAATATATTTTTACATAGGACTTGGTGTATTTATAATTTTTATAACTTATGTTGTATTTATACTACAAAAACAAAATATTGATATTAAAAACAAAGAAAGTTTTTTTTCTTTAGCGTTAATATTTGGTTTTGTTTTTGGTTTTATCATTTCTAGGGCTCAAATTTGCTTCACTTCTTGCTTTAGAGATTTATTTTTATTTGGTAGAGACAATGCTATAAAAGGCGCTTTAATAGGTATGATCATAGCTTGTTTAATAGCTTTTGCTTTTATATTACAAGGGCATACTAGTAAAGTAATAGAAATATCACCAAACCTTGCTATAGGTGCTTTTTTATTTGGATTTGGAATAGTTTTTGCCGGAGGATGCGAGTGTGGTTGGATGTATAGAGCTTGCGAGGGACAAAGTCATTTTATTATAGTGGGTATTGCCAATATCATCGGTACTATGATCTTAGCTTTAAATTATGATCATTTCCCAAAAATACTAACAAATGGTATAAAAATTCATCTTTTAAATGATTTTGGTTATTTTAATGGCTTATTAATCAATTTAGCTTTGTTTGCTATTTTATTTTTGTTTGTTTTAAAATTTAAAAGATTATTCTTCCAACACAACAAAGGAAAATTATGATTATTCATTATAGTTTAAATTTAGAAGGTGAGGCATGCCCATATCCTGCTATAGCTACCATTGATGCATTAAAAGAATTAAAATCAGGTGAAGTCTTAGAAATTTTATGTGATTGCCCACAAAGTATTAATTCTATACCTCAAGATGCGAAAAATCGCGGATTTGAAATTTTAGAGATAGATCAAGATGGACCAACGCTTAGATTTTTAATTCAAAAACCTTAAAAATTAGATTTGAGTATTTACTCAAATCTTTATATTTATACGATATTTTTCTATTAAATTTTCATCCAATATCACTCCTATACCCACAGCATCATTGACTTCAACTATACCATCTTTGCAAGGGATTAAATTTTTCACCAAATGAGTAAAAAGCACACTTGTTGATTGAGAATACTCTATCAAATTACAATATTTAGTACTTGCTAGAAACTGCACCGTAGCAGCAAGTAAAATTCCTGTAGAAAAACCATGCGGGACTAAATCACAACCATATTTTAAAGATATTTTTTCAATTTCTAACATAGTGTCAAAACCACCGCATCTAGTAATATCAGGTTGCACAATAGAAACTTTTGACTTTTTAATAAAATTTTCAAACTCATTTAGCGTGTAAAAACTCTCTCCACCCGTAATCTTACAAGGTAAGTGTTCGCTAAGTCTTGCATAATCATAAAAATTATTTGCACTAACTGGTTCTTCTATCCACTCTAAGTTATATTCTTCAATTTCCAAAAATCTTTCTCTTGCATAAGAAAAATTTTTCCAAAGTCCTACTAAGTCAATACTAAGTTTAATATCATCACCCACTGCACCTCTAATATTCTTGATAATCTCTTTATCAGCTAATGCATTATTACCAAAGCCTGCACCACCAAATTTTAATAGTTTAAAACCTTCTTCTTTTAAGTATTTTACTCTAGAAATATTTTCTTCCATATTTTCACTCGGAATAAAAGTAGCGTATGCATTTAAAAAGTCTTTTCTTTTTCCACCAAGTATGGTAGCTACACTTACACCATAAATTTTTCCAAGTAAATCATATAAAGCAATATTTATTGCACTTAAAGCACAAATTAATGCTCCGCTAAGTCCATAATACGCACTTCCCTCAATCAAATCATCCATAATCTTCTTAATATTTCTTGGATCTTGTCCTATTAAAATTTCACTTAAATTTCTACAAGATCCATGAGTACTAGGCTGCTCAAACATTATCTTTAAAACTGCTGCAGCACTATCACTTTCTCCTATTCCATAAAGATTATTATCTGTATAAATTCTTAATATAAAGGCATCTTCACCCCACTCACAAGACTCATCAAAAGTTTTTGTCCTTAACCATATAGGTTCAACCTTAGTAATTTTCATTATCCATCCTTTTTATCCATTTAATAAGCCCATAAAAGCTAATAGCAAGTATTACCAAAAAAGGAGCAGCACTCAAAACAACTGCAACTTTTAAGGTATTTAAATCTGCATTTATATAAAGCATTGCTAAAGGAATTAATCCAAGCATAATACACCAAAAAACTTTTAAATATTTACTAGGATTTTCACTATCTATTTTTGTGCTTACACAAGAAATAGTAAATGCAGTAGCATCCATATGAGAAGCCAAAAATACCATCATAAGCAGGAAATAAAAAAGAGCAAAAATAGTACCAAATGGTAGTGTTTTTATCAATGCTACCACTCCAGCTTCTCCAGCATTTGAACTAATAAAATTTGGAACATCTAAGACTCCACTTTGAAAAATATCTATTGCATATGAACTCAAAACTCCAAAGAAAAACCAAGTCCCAATACATCCACCCACAATAAGACCAAAAATTACTTGACGAATGGTCCTTCCTTTAGAAATTTTTGTCACAAAAATACTAACAGCAGGAGTGTAAGTAATCCAATAAAGCCAATAAAAAACTGTCCAATCAGAATTAAAGCTACTTACACCAGTAATATCATTATATAAGCTCATTGAAATATAATTACTAAAAAATACCCCTATACTATTTATTATATTATTTAATATAAATACACTATCTCCTAAAATAAATACCAATATTGCAAACACAAAACACAAGATACAAGATATTTTAGCAAGTTTTGCCATACCACTTGATAATCCAACAAAACTAGAAAAGGTAAAAACAGCTGTAACAATAGCTAAAAGAATAAATTTTAAATAAAAACCATCATTAATATCAAAAATTCCAGAAAGTCCAGCACTAATTGTAATTATAGAAAGGGTTGTAGTAAGCACAAGTCCACCAAAAGTACTAAATAAAAACACAACATCGATGATTTTATCAAGCACTATATTTTGATTAATATGCAAGATATTTGCTATTAAACTTGAAATTTTTAAATTTTTATTTTTAAAAATATAAAAATGAAAACACATTGCAATAGAACTTAAAGCATATACAGCCCAAGGCGTAATACCCCAATGCAAATACACAAAAGAAGTTGCACTTCTTAAAGCTTCTGCAGATTTTGGAGTAATATTTAATCCAGGTGCTAAATAATAATATGCCCATTCCATAAATGCCCAATACATAGTAGCAGATCCAAGTCCTGCACAAATAAACATAAAAATCCAAGCAGTATTTGAATAAGGATTTATCCCATCGCCTAATTTAATATTACCTATTTTAGAAAAAGCCAAGTAGAAAATAAAAACTACACAAATAAACTCAAAAAGTTGAACAAATGAGCCAAACATATGTGTAAGCTTACTAAAAAGAAAATTTGCTACTTCTAAAGCTTTACTAGGATTTATAAGTAAAATTACAATCACCATAAAAACCGCCAAGATAGATGTCACTATCAAAAATAAATCATAAGTTTTTTGATTATTTTTTTGCATAAATCTCCTTTTTGTTTCAAGTAGTAAATATATAGTATTTTCTTATTTTAAAATAAAACTTAAAGAAACTTTTATCATAAATGCATTAAAAGCCATACCTTAGTATTTTCAAATATTTTTTACTATAATAAAAAATTATTTAATCAATAAATTATTGCTACTAAAATACACAAATAAATAATGTTATTTCTCAAAATACAAAAATATTTAAAAAAATATCTTACATTGAAATTAAACACAAAAAAGGAGGAATACATGTGGCAAGGGAGAAATGATGGTGATGAAATTATCCATAAACGATTATTTAAATGTTTAAATCACTCTTCAAATAATAAATTATTAGGCTTTTGTTCATCATTGGGTGTGCAGAGAAATAATGGTAGAATTGGAAGTGAATTAGCACCAAAAATTATAAGAAAGAATATGGCAAATTTTGCTATACATGATGATTTTGATTTTGATGATTTAGGAGATATTGAAAATTTTGATACCCTAGAATTAGGCGATGAACTACTTTATCACAAGTGCTTAGAAATTTTACATAATAATCATTATGGTGTAATTTTAGGAGGTGGACACGAAACATCTTTAGCTTGTATCAAAGCGCTTTTAGATTACAAAAAAAGTGTAGGAGTTATAAATTTTGATGCACATTTTGATGTAAGAATTCAGGAGTTACATACTTCTGGAAATTCTTTTTACAAAGCTTATGAATATGCAAAAGAAAATAATTATAATTTTTCTTATCTTTGCTTGGGTGCAAGTAAATTATCTAACACAAAAGCACTTTTTCAAACTATGGATAATATGAAAGCAAGTTATGTTTTAGATACTGAATTTGAAAAATGTATAGAAGTCATTAAAAACTTCTTAAAACAAAATGAAGTTGTTTATTTAAGTATTGATATGGATGTATTTTCACAAAGCATAGCTCCTGCTGTAAGCGCCCCTGCTGTTTTTGGTATCAATTTAAAAGAAATTTTAACTCCGATAAAAATTATTTTTGAAAGCAAAAAAGTTGCTTTAGCAGATATTTGTGAATTTAATCCTAAATTTGATATAGACAATCACACTGCAAAAATCGCTGCTTATCTAGCATATTTTTTATTAAGTAAAGGAATGATATGAAATTTGATAGTTTAAGTGTATTGGCTATTAGTATCGGGGTTTTATTGTTTGGTATGTTTTTGAAAAAACGCTTTTTAATCTTAGAAAAATTTTGCATTCCCGCGCCAGTTATAGGTGGATTTTTAATCAGTATAATCATTTGGATTTTAAGTTTTATTGAGATTAAAGTTGATTTTGATACAAGTTTACAAACTCCTTTAATGGTGGCTTTTTTTACCGTAATAGGATTAAGTGGAAGTTTTAAACTCTTAAAAGTAGGAGGAAAAGTACTTTTAATCTATCTAGGTTGTTGCTGGTTTATGGCTTTAATGCAAAATTTTATCGGCATTTCCATGATGAGTTTATTTGATTTAAATAAACTATATGGAATTTTATGTGGTGCTGTTTCTTTGGAAGGAGGACATGGAAATGCTATAGCTTTTGGAGGCATGGTTGAAGAGTTAAGTGGCTTAAATAACGCTAAAGTTTTAGCAGTGGCAGCGGCAACCTTTGGACTGATTTCAGGGTCTTTGCTCGGAGGTCCTGTAGCAAAATATCTTATAAATAAACACAAATTAAAAATCACAACTAATCAAGATATTAAAGATATAGATCCTCTAAAGCATGAAATTCACAATGCAAATTATAAAGATTTTTTAAAATCTTTATTTTTAATATTATGTATTATGTGTATTGGATTTTTTTTAAGTTCCAAATTTACACAATATAGCGGCTATTCTTTGCCTAGTTATGTTGGTGCTATGCTTGTTGCTATTGTTGTAAGAAATATTAATGATTCTTTTAATATTTTCAAGCTAAATCAATATACAATAGATACTATAAGTGAATTAAGCCTTGGTATTTTTTTAACTATGGCTATGATAAATTTAAAAATAAACGAACTAAGTGCTGTTGCTACACCTCTTTTTATTACTTTGATTGTGCAAGTTTTAGCTTTACTATTCTTTACAATTTTTATAGTTTTTAGATTGTGCGGAAAAAATTATGATAGTGCGATTATGTGTGCCGGACTTATGGGACATGGTCTAGGTGCAACACCAAATGCAGTAGCAAATATGAATGCAGTTTGTTCTAGATATAATTTAACTTCAAGACAAGCTTTTTTAATAGTACCTTTATGCGGTGCTGTTTTAATTGATATTGTTGCAATACCTTTAAATACTTATTTGATTAATATTTTTTCATAGTTACTCTCGCATATTGCGAGAGTATTAGAGATGTTTTAGCATTGTTTCATAAGCTGCTTTAGTTCCTGGGCGAACTTTAGTTACCATGCTCACTAAAATAATCACAACAGAAGCAGCTAAAAATCCTGGAATGATTTCATAAATAGGAAAATCAAGCCACTCTGCTAAGAAATTTTTATATACTACAACTACAACTGCACCGGTAATCATACCTGCAATAGCAGCATATCTAGTCATTTTTGACCAAAATAACGAAAAGAGCATTACAGAACCAAAACTTGCTCCAAACCCTGCCCAAGCATAAGCTACTATACTTAATACGCTTGAGTTTTTATCAGTAGAAATAATAAAAGCTATCACAGCTACTGCTAAAACACCAAATCTACCCAAAGTCATCACTGTTTTATTGGACGCTTCTTTGTTAAAAATTCTTTTATAAAAATCCTCTGCTATAGTTGAACTTGAAACAAGCAATTGCGAACTTGCTGTGCTCATAATGGCTGCCAAAATAGCACTTAATAAAACACCTGCTATCCAAGGATTGAAAAGCAATTGCGACATTACGATAAAAATCTTTTCAGGATCTTGCAAACTAAGCTCAAATTTACTCACATAAGCTATACCTAAAATACCTATCAAACAAGCTCCAATTAAAGATATAACCATCCAAGAAATTCCTACAAAAGTAGCAGTTGGAATATCTTTAGTTGATCTTATAGACATAAAACGCACCAAAATATGTGGCTGACCAAAATACCCAAGCCCCCAAGAAAGCGCTGAAACTATACCCAAAAAGCTTAATCCTTCCCCCATAGAAAAAGTATTTGGCTTAATTTCTTTGACTATATTAACAGCTTCACTAAAGCCACCCAAATGATAAATCATCACTATAGGTACGATAATCAAGGCACTCATCATTAATAAACCCTGAATCAAATCCGTCCAACAAACTGCCTTATATCCACCCAAAAATGTATAAGCAACTATAATCACAGTTCCTGTAGTAAGCGCATAATCATATTGGATTCCAAAAGTTGCTTCAAAAAGCTTTGCTCCACCTACAAGTCCTGAAGAAACATAAAAAGTAAAGAATATCAAAATAACAATAGCACAAACCACTCTTAATATATGCTTATCATCATCAAATCTTGTTTCAAAATAATCTGGAATTGTAATAGAATTTGCAATCACACTAGTATAAATTCTAAGTCTTTTTGCTACAAAAGCCCAGTTTAAAAATGCTCCTATACTAAGACCTATTGCAATATAGCTTTCAGCTAAACCACTTACATATAAAGCTCCCGGTAAACCCATTAAAAGCCAACCGCTCATATCAGAAGCTCCAGCACTAAGTGCTGAAACTACCGGCCCCATAGAACGACCACCTAAAAAATAATCCTCTGAATTTTTATTTTGTTTATAAAAATAAAATCCAATAAAAAGCATTAATGCTGAATATGCGACAAACATTATCGCAATTTGAGTATTAATGTGCACAACCTCCATTTTTTCTCCTTTTTATTTTAAAGCACGAATGCCTAAATTTCCATAACGGTGGAAAGATATACTTAAAGCTTTTTCATTATGATATAAAAGCAACTCAAAACGTCCGTTCATTAAAGGCTTAGCATTGGCAATGATTTTTGCACAACTTGCTGCTTTTATGAAAATTTCATCATTAATATCTAATGGAGCAAAATAACGAATTCTTTCATAATCAGCTATTTTGCTAATGAAATTTTCTTTACTTTCTTTAAGGAATAAAGTTTTTGAACTAATTTTTTGATTAATCTTTTGCACAAGATCTATTTTTTCATGCTCATCATAACTTAAAATAAGATCAATATTTAGCACACTAGCTGCTAAAATAACTCCTAAAATATCTTTTAAACTATCATCTTTATGTACTCTATAAGCAATATTTTTAACCTTTGTATAAGAGAAAATATTATCCTCGCCTCTTATATTGACATAATCTTTTGCACTTGCAAATTCATGTTTTGCATGATAAGCATAGCTTCTTGCCATAGCTTTAATGACTTCAAAATCGGCTTTATCTTTTTCATTTAAATCCAAGCTTAAAGCATTTAAATTTGATACTAATTCATTATCTAAAACATTTTGATCAGCTTGACTTTGCTCTATATCTAAAAATTGAGTGATGTAATTATAAATTCCAACTTTTCTACCAAAACCAATGGCTGATTTTTTAATACCACCAAAAGGTTGTCTAAGAACTATAGCTCCTGTTGTTGGTTTATTGATGTAAATATTTCCTGCCTCTATGTGAGTGTGGAAGTATTCCCATTCTCTCTCATCTAAACTTTCAAATCCTGCTGTAAGTCCATAACCTGTAGAATTTACTATATCAATAGCTTCTTTTAAATCTTTTGCTTTCATTACAGTTAAGATTGGTGCAAAAAGCTCATTCATGTGCGTAAAATCACCTTTTTTAGTACCATATTTAATCCCTGGAGTTAAAAGATAAGGATTATCATCTACAAATTTAGGTTTTAAAGCCCAACTTTCATATGGAGCTAGCTCATCTAATGCTTTTTGCAGTTTTACATCTGGTTTATCTGCTAAAGCTCCAAGTTTATTTTTAAATACAAATGGATTTCCAACCCCCATAGAACTAGCAGCATCTACTAAGGTCTTTTTAAATTCCTCATCTTCATAAACTTCTTCTTCCAAAACAAGCAAAGAAGTAGCAGAGCATTTTTGACCTGAATTTGAAAAAGCTGAATGAATGATATTTTTAATCGCACTATCACGATCGGCAAATTTAGAAACAATAGTTGCATTTTTACCGCCTGTTTCAGCACTTAAAAGTAAGGTTGGATTAGCTTTGAGCATTGCATAAGCAGTTTCTTCTCCACCGGTTAATACTGAAAATTTCACACTTTGATCAACAAGCAAGTATTTTGATATATCACTACCTTTAGCAGGTAAGAAAATCAAAGCATCTTTTGGAATTCCCGCATCCCAAAAGCATTTACAAAGCATATAACCTGTTAGCATGGATAAAGATGATGGTTTATATATCACTTTATTACCTGCAGCCAAAGGTGCTGCTATGGTTCCTACTGAAATACCTACTGGAAAATTCCATGGTGCAATTACCACACCTATGCCTTTTGCTTTAAAAGTAGTATTTGGATTTTGCTCTTTTAGTTTTTCCAAAGAATGTGGATAAAATTCTAAAAAGTCTATAGCCTCACTAACTTCAGGATCAATCTCTAAGAAAGTTTTTCCTACCTCTAAAGCTGCTATACCTATTAAATCTCCTCTACGATCTCTAACAAGTTGAGCAGTTTTTGCTAAAATCTTATAAATTTCATCATGACTTAAATCACTAAAATTTGAGCTCTTAGCTACATCTAAAGCATATTTAATCTCTTTTTGGCCTGCTAAATGTGCTTTACCTATAGTGCGATTTTTGATTTTATCCTTAACTTCTACCACTTGTAAATTTTCGTTTTTAATTTCCTCTTTTACAACCGGATATACATCGTAATTTTCTAAATTTTCATATTTAGTTCTTATATTTTTAGCCCATTCTCTATTTGCTTTTAAGATAAAATCTGTGTCAGGTTCGTTTTTAAATTCTTTACTCTCATAAGAACTAATAGCCTTTGTCTCATTATTTCTATCTTGAGTTCTATGAGTAGAATTATCCAAACTAGCAACGCCTTCTAAAGATTTTATAAATAATTCTTTTTGCATTTGCCAATTTTTATCATTGATTTTAAGGTTGAAAAAATATCTCATGAAATTATCTTCACTAGTATTTTCATCAAGTCTTCTTACTAAGTAAGCAATGGCATTATTAAAATGCGCTTCATCACACACCGGTGCATAAAGTATAAGATCATGCATTTTAGAAAGCTCATAAGAGCATTGCAAACTCATACCTTCAAGCATTTCAAAAGTAAAAGATGATAAAGCTCCTGCTTGTGAAATTCTAGTATAAGCATAAGCAATTTCAAATAAATTGTGACTCGCAATACCTACATTAATATATTTATAATTATCGCCTTCTAAGACAAAATCAAGCATTTTCTTATAATTACTATCTGTGTCAATTTTTTTATAAAAAGTAGGTAGAGCCCAACCTTTTTGCGAAGCTATAGTTTCTTCACTTTCCATATTCGCTCCTTTAACAAAGCGAATTTTTATAGGCTTCATACCTTTTAAAACTCTTTCTTTTGAAAAAGCAAAAAGTTTTTTCAAATATTCATAAGAATCAGGAAGATAAGCTTGTAAAACGATACCTGCTTTAATATTATACTTTGCAATACTTTCCATAAAAGCTTCAACGGTTAATTCTAAATCTCTAAATTCCTCCATATCAAGATTGATAAATTTAGACACACCTTGCTTTTTTTCTTCTTCTAAAGCAAGAGCATATAATTTATCCAATCTTTTTACCACTTCATCTTTAGAGTATTCAAAATCAATGATATTAATTTGAGAAAAAATGGTAGTGATTTTAATTGAAATATAAGTAATATAGCTTGTTTTTAATGCTTCTTCATATTTTTTTACTCTATAAGCACTCTCAGCCTCACCCAAAACCTCTTCACCAATTAAATTTACATTTAAGGTAATTTTATCTTCATCTTTTCTTTTACGCATATGAGGCTCTAAAACACTAGGGTTTGCATCTAAAACCATAGCTTTAGTATCTTCTCTTAAATGCTTAATGAAAAATGGCACACTAAGAGTTGGTGCAAATTTTCCAAAATTTAAAAATGAAAAAAGCAAAAATTTTTCAAAAGCACTAAAAAAATCTGCTATACCATATTTGTTTAAAGTATGCTCTATAAGCTCAAAACTCGCACTTTTATCTTTACATCTAAAAGAGCGATCTAAAAGTTCAATCAACATCACTTTATTTTTAGGATTGTTTAAAAGTTTTTGCATTTTGGCGTGAAATTCTTTTTCACTTTGAGAGATATTACTTTCTATTTTTCTTTGTAATTCTTCAGCTAATTGCAAAGCTTTTTGTATCATTTCTTCCTCCATTTAGTAATTAATATCTTTTATGATACAAAAATAGCCACAAAAATCAACATATATTTATTTATAATTTATTTTTTTATGTAAAAAAGTAACAAATATAAACATATATTTTTAATTGTAAATAAAATATTAGCGTAATAATAAATAATTATGAGTATTTCTTACACATCTAGCAATAATCTTTGCCTCTATATTGTAATCTTTCAAAATTTTCAAAGCCTCATTTGCATCTTTTTCACTCATTGCAGCTAAAAGTCCACCTGAAGTTTGAGGATCAAAATACACTATATCCTCATCTTTTTCATTTAAATTATCAACCCAAATTTTTAGGCTATCTTTATTTTTATAAGCTCCTGCTGGGATTATCCCCATATTAGCCATTGGCAAAACTCCATCCATTAAAGGAATTTCATTTTTATACACTTCTATCATAATCTCTTCATTTAACATTTCTTTTAAATGTCCCAAAAGGCCAAAACCAGTAACATCACTTAAAGCACTAAGACTTTTAAACCCCTTTAAAATACGACTTGCGTAAAGATTTAAAAAACTCATTTGCTTTATTGCTTTTAAAATCTTTGCTTTTTCTAGCAAACCAGCCTTGATAGCAGTGCTAATAATGCCACTACCTATAGGCTTAGTAAGTAAAATAACATCACCATCTTTTGCACTATTATTAGCTATAAATTTCTTAGGATGAACTACACCTGTCACACTAAGACCAAAAATGAATTCATCATTTTCTATAGTATGGCCACCTACTAGCACAGCACCAGCTTCTTCAACCTTAGCTCTAGCACCTTCTAAAACTTCAAGTAAAATTTCATTGTTAAAATGACAAGTATCAAAGCCTACAATATTTAAGGCATTAATCACCTCAGCACCCATAGCAAATACATCACTTAAAGCATTGGCAGCAGCTATAACACCAAAATGATACGCACTATCAACCACAGGTGTGATAAAATCAAGTGTTTGCACTAAAGCTAAATCTTCATTTAGCTTATAAACACTTGCATCTTCGTTATTATCAATACCACTTAAAATGTTTTCATGCGGTTTTAAAATGCCAAGAATTTTGTCAAGACCCACCGAGTCTAGTTTGGCAGCTCAACCCGCAGCTTTTACATATTGAGTTAGTTTTTGGTCTTTATATATCATAAAGAAATAATCTTTGCCTTTCCAAAAAGTTCATTTAAAATTTCATAAGCATTACCTATTTTGCCTATTTTAAGCTCTTTAGTTTTACCAAAAAATTCCAAACATGCCCCACAACTATAAATTTCAACCCCTAAATTTTCAAGCTCTTTCATAGCTTCAAAAGCCATATGAGAACAATCAGTATTCATTAAAACACTATCATTAACGCAAAGGATTTTTACAGGTTTATTAGGTAAATCTTTTAAGGTTTTTAAAAAACCTAGCATTAGATTTTTCCCAAGCTCCCCTTCACCTACTTTATCGCTTTTTAAAAACAACACATTATATTCTTGTAAATTTTGTTCTTGAATTTGAACTATACCACCATCTTTTATAATGCTAATAATACTTTCATCATTTACATCTTTCACACTAAAGTTCAAATTTAAAGATTTTAAAAACCTCATTACATTTTCTTTAGAAGCTTGAGAATTTAAAAGAATTTCTAAATTTTCATTTTCTTTTAACTCTTCTAAAGCCTTTTTTGTCTCTATCACAGGACGCGGACAAGCTAAATCTCTACAATCAATTTTCATTTTTTACCTTTTTTACTTAATGATATATTTTTATAACTTGTATTCAAATTAAGTTTTATCTTTTTCTTGATTTTTCTTGAAAAATAATTCTTTAAAGCGTTTATTAGTGTATTCTTCTACATCTTGTTGTAAAATTTTAAAATTTTGAATTAACTCATAAGCTCTTGGAGTAAGCTTACTACCAGCTTCACTTCCTCTTCCTTTTTTAGCAATGAGTAATTCTTCTTTCATATTTTTTTCTAAATCCTGTATATAAAGCCAAGCTTTTTTATAATTAATCCCTAATTGTTTAGCCGCTTGGGAAATACTTCCACATTCTCCAACTAATTCTAAAATATCTGTTTTCCCTTTACCAAAAAGTAATTCTCCATCAGGATTTTCTACCCAAATTTTGCTTTTTATATGAAATTTTTTACCTTTTTTTTCTTCAAAACAACCAAGTTCGCAGTATTTAACATCAATTTTATAAGTTTTAAGCGTAGCTCTCATATCAGCCATATTAAAGTTTTTAGCACATTCTAAAGCATCTTTACATGATATGCGACGCTTAGAATCTAGTTTTGTTTCTAATTTTTCTAAAATTTCACTTTTTGCTATATTTTTATTTAACTTTCCAAATTGACCTAACTCGCAATCTGAAATTTTTACATCCATTTTTTTTATACTAGCTTGAAAATCTTCTTTGGAGTATTGTTTTAAAAGCTCTAGTGCTTTTTTACAAGTAAGTTTATTATTTTCATCAAGATTTTTTTGAATTTGTAAATTTAATTCTTCCATGAATTAACCTTGGATTATAAGTAGTAAAAAAGGGTGCCTGTAAACACCCTTTGGGTTATTTTGCATCAAGTCCTAAATTTTGGCCCTTAAGCAAAACTCTTTTTCTATACATTACACTAACTTCAGCTGCATCACCAACCAAAAGTGCATTTGTAGAACAAACCGCAGCACACATAGGTACTTTACCTTCTGCGATACGATTTTGTCCATAAAGTTCTCTTTCTTCATGAGAGTTAGTAGGCTCAGGACCACCTGCACACATAGTACATTTATCCATTTGACCTTTAATACCAAAAGCACCATCTCTTGGAAATTGTGGAGCACCAAAAGGACATGCATAAAGACAATACCCACAACCTATACAAGTTTTTTTATCATGTAAAACAATACCATCAGCTCTAATATAAAAGCATTTTACAGGACAAACTTGCTCACATGGAGCATCTGTGCAGTGTTGGCAGGCAAGAGTTGTTGAAAACTCTTTTCCTTCTATGCCTTCATTTAAAGTGATTACCTTTCTTCTATTAATCCCCACTGGCACTTCGTGCGCACTTGAACAAGCCACTTGACAAGCAAAGCAAGAAATACAGCGATTATTATCTACATAAAATTTCATTCTAGCCATAACTTACCCCTTAAGCCTTTTCAAGTCTGCAAAGTCCTGCATTAAATTCAGAAATTTGCGTATTTATATCAAAACCATAGTTAGTAACCGTGTTAGAACTTTCACCTATAGTATAAGGTCTAGTGCCTTCAGGATAATTATAACTTAAATCCACTCCTTGCATAATACCCGCAAAGTTATAAGGCAAGCAAATTCTATCCGGTGTAACAGAATGATTATGCACACATTTTACTTTAATCTTAGTGCCTTGCGGTGAATGAATCCACATCATATCTCCATCATTTATACCATATTTTAAGGCAAGTTCAGGGTGAACATTAGCAAACATTTCAGGTGTGATTGCAGCAAGATATTTACTAGTTCTCTCAAGCATACCTGCACCACTTAAATTTACTAAACGCATACTTGAAATGATAGTTGGAAACTCTTTGCTCCAATCTTTCTTTTGTTGCTCGCTGATAAATTTACTCTCAACTCTGAAGTTTTTCTCTTGATCGCCCCAAGTAGGATATTTTTTAACCAAATCCCAACGAGGTGAGTGAATAGGCTCTCTATGTAACGGAATAGGATCTGCAAATTCCCAAACTTTCATTCTAGCTCTTGCATTACCTAAACAGCAAGCACTCTTTTCTCTACATTTTTCTAAAATAATACCTGAAATATCTGTACTCCAGCTAGCGCCCATTAATTCTTTTTCGCTATCACTTAGTTTGATATTAAATACTTTTTCAATATTTGCCTTAGTGATTTGTGGGTAACCACCTTTAACTTTACATCCTTTTGGAGTAAAGGCATCATCTGCTAATTGAGAATGTCCTTCATGCTCCAAACCAAAGCGGTTTCTAAAGCCCATACCGCCTTCTTCATAAGGCACATCAGTATTCCATAATATAGAAGTTCCCGGATGTTGTTCATCCCAACAAGGCCAAGGTAAGCCATAGTATTCGCCTTTAACTTCACCACCAAGACCTCTTTGAGTATCAGGATCAAAATGTTCCCAATTTTGTTGGTGTTTTCTTAAGCGTTCAGCCGAAATACCTCTTAAACCTATACTTAAAAGACCATTACTCATTTCTCTTGTAGCATCATCAGGCCATATAAAATTATCATCATTGTCATCTCTTGTTTGTACAAGCTTATGATCTTTCAATTCCATTTTCATACCACGAGTGTATTCTTTATAAAAACCGAATTTTTTAGCAAAAGCAAACATAATCTCTTGATCTTCTTTGCTTTCATAAATTGGTTTTACTACTTGAGAACGCCATTGCATAGCACGATTAGTCGCAGTGACATAACCTTCTGTTTCAAATTGAGTACAAGCAGGGATAATATAAATACCATCAGAACGATCTGCTAAAACTGCTACTTCATTTACAAAAGGTTCAGCGATTACAATCATATCAAGTTTTTTAAGCGCTTCTTGAATTTTTACCGTATGCGCCATAGAAGTAATACCCGTTCCTTGCACCCAAAGCACACGGATAGGTGAGTTAGAATAAGTTTTTTCTTCATGTAAAACGCCTTGCCACCATTTTGCTAGTGAAAAACCTTTTTCATGCATCCATTCTTTAGAATAAAATCTTGAATTTAAATATTCTCTATCTACATTCCAAAAATTAGCAAAATGATTCCACGCATTATCATCAAGCCCATAATAAGCTGGTAAAGTATCAGCCAAACAGCCCATATCAGTAGCACCTTGAACATTATCATGACCTCTAATGATGTTTGTTCCTGCACCTGGTTTGCCTATATTACCAAGAACGAGTTGTAAGATAGCTAGAATTCTTGTGTTGGAGCTACCTACCGAGTGTTGAGTAATACCTAAAGCCCAAAATAGCGTAGCAGGTTTGATTGTAGCTAACATTCTTGTGATTTTTTCAAGTTGAGCAGCTGGAACACCTGTTACATCTTCTACAACTTCAGGAGTCCATTTAACAGCCTCCGCTTTTATTTCTTCAACCCCATAAGTTCTAGTTTTGATTAATTCTTTATCTTCCCAACCGTTTTTGAAGATCAAATGAAGCATACCATAAACTAAAGCTATATCTGTACCTGGACGAATTCTTACATATTCATCAGCATGTACTGCAGTTTTTGTAAATACAGGATCTACAACTACCAATTTAGCATTATTACGATCTTTTGCTTGTAATAAGTGTTTAAATCCGATAGGATTTGCCACAGCAGTATTTGCACCAAAAATAATCATCATTTTTGAGTGTTTAGTCACATCACCAAAATGATTTGTCATAGCGCCATAACCCCATGTATTCGCCACACCGGCGACTGTTGCGCTGTGTCAAATTCTAGCAACGTGGTCTATATTGTTAGTACCCCAAAATGCTGCAAATTTTCTAAAATAATAAGCTTGTTGGTTATTAAATTTAGCCGAACCTAAAAACATAACACTATCAGGTCCATTTTCTTTACGGATTTCAAGCATTTTATCGCCAATTTCATTGATAGCTTGCTCCCAAGTTAAACGTACCCATTTGCCATTTTCTTTTTTCATAGGATATTTAATACGCTGCTTTGATTTAGTAAGATCGATTTGATCTATCCCTTTACAGCAGTGTGATCCTTGAGAAATAGGATGTTCTATAGCGTTTTCTTGACGCATCCAAACTCCATCTTGTACTTCTGCTTTAATTCCACAGCCTGCACTACAGATACTACAGATTGTTCTAACAATCTTAGAATCTGGATAAGGATTTGCTACTTCTTGTTCACTTGCAGCTCTAATAGCTTTGTTTTCACTACCAAAAGCCGCACTTCCAAGACCAGCAATACCAGCAAGCTTAAGAAAATTTCTTCTTGCTAATGCCATCTTCTTCCTTTCTTAATTAATAAGCTATTTTGTAGTATTTTTCCCAATGCATAGTTTTTTTATAAAGCACTTCTTTTTTAGTACTTTTTCCTAAAACTACGGTATTTTGCTCTTGGTAATCATCTTTAGCTAAAGCATTCACGCTTGCCCCAGCTACTACCCCTAAAGCACCAATTTTCAAAGATTTTTTTAAAAAATCCCTTCTTTGATTGGCCTCCATGTTCTCTCCTTTGAAATAAAAGTAAAGAATAACTATAAATACTTATTTTCAAAGTATTTATACACTTAACAAAATAAATTTTGCATATTTTCACTTAAGATTTTATTTAATTTCTATTTTCATAAAAAGATGATTTTGATAATATGTATTTTGGTAACAAAATACATATTAATTTCTATAATTTACTAAGTTCTTCTATATTTGTTTTGCTAAATTTAGTAGGAAGTCTTGGCTCATAAGGAAGTCTTTGTAAAGCCTCATCTGCTATACTTTTACCTTCTTTTTTTATAGGTGCTTGTACTTCCAAATAATCTCTTTCATTTGCAAAAAAGACTTTCATAATATTGGCAATAGCAATGTAAAAATTTGAGTTTTTGTGGATTTGTAATTTTTCTATAAACTCATCTATTACAGGGTTTATCACAAAACGAAATAATTGCTGTGCAACTTTTAAATCATGCTCAATAATACTTGCCATAAAAGCAAACAAAAAGCCAAATTCATCTTCACTTTGCCTACAATCTTCTTTTTTTCTAAATTTGGTTTTTCTAATGATTTCACAGGCTTGAAGCTTCATTTTGCCATCATCTCTACCCTCATCATAAAAAGAAGCACTAATAGGCACATTCACATAAGAAAAATCAAAAAACACTCCATTTTGTTCTTCTTTAAAACTTGCAAAATCACATACACTAAGTTTTTCAAAATCAAATTTTAAACTATCATCTAAAGGACTTTGAGCTAAAACTAAAACTTGCTCATGCCAAATTTTAAACTCATTTTCATCGATAAAATTAAAAGCTTTTGAAAAAAATTCATAAAAATATTTACGCGAAAGATCAATATCTTGTATCATTAATTTTCCTTGTTATTTTTATTTGATTATAACAAGGAAAATTTAAAAAAATCAAGTGAGATTTTAAAATTTTGTTTTAGAATCGTAAGTAAACGATGGATTGATTTGTTTTTTATCGCTTAGTTCTTTATACCAATAAGAATGTAAAATATAAACTTCCTCTTCTTCTTTATAGCCACTAATCATAGAGTGGATACTTCCTTTAATAGCAAATACGGCCATATAAATATGAATAGCAAAAAATACCGCACATAAAATACCCAAAATATTATGGATGATAGCTGAAGCTCTTAAAATATCTATATGAGAAATTCCAAAAATAGATTGCAAAGAAGTAGAATTAAAATCAAGGAAAAACATAAACGCACCAGTGATTATCATCAAAAAGCCACCAAAAACAGCTATATAATACCAAGATTTTTGACCAAAGTTAAACTTACCCGCAGGCACAGGTTTTTTCTCTTTGCTTAAATATCCACCTACTATCATCATCCATCTTAAATCATAACTTGCAGGAAGCATTCTTTTAATCCAACACAAAAGCATAGGAATGATGGAAATGATAAATAAAATAGTAGCAATACCATGTAAGTTTTTACACATTCTTACAAAAAATCCACCGCCAAAATACGATCCAAAAATCATAATAAGTCCGGTTGGTACAAGGATAATCCAAGAGATTGCTGCTATAAAATGAAACAATCTTTCAAATACTGAAAAAGCGTAAATTTTCTTACCATCATGAGAAAATTTCTTTGGACCTATGACCATATAATGCAAAGCAAAAGCTGAAATTACGACTATAAGTATAATCAAAACAGCACTTGCAATATACTCACCTTGCAGTTTAGTCCACAAAGCACCAAAATTTTGATAACTTTCTATATTCATCACTCTTTGCACATCCCAAATTTGAGTATTTTTAACTTCAAAATTTTCTTGAGCAAATAGAAAGTTAAAACAGGCTAAAAGAGCTAGTATAACTCTATGCATAAATTACTCCTAAACATTACACGCTAGAAAAAGCTTAGCGTTATAGTTTTGTTAATTTTCAGTTTCCATTTTTATTTTAAAAAAAGTTTTATTTAAAAAACATAAATTTGTAAAAAACTACAAAAAAACTCAATTTTTAGTTTCTTTTTGAATAATTTTCATAGCCAAATTCTCTTACCATAGATAAATTTTCATTTTTATCTAAGAACATTAAATTTGGAAGTCTTACTCCATTAAAAGTAGTGTTTTTGACTATGGAATAATGAATTTGATCTAAAAATACTATTTTTTGTCCTATTTTTAACTCTTGATTAAAAGCATACTCACCCATGATATCCCCTGCTAAGCAAGTATTGCCACCAAGTAAATAAGCAAATTCATTTTCTTTTAACTCGCTGTAATTTTGTCCATCACGACTTGATAAAATTCTAGCATTTAAAACCTCGCTTGTATAAGGCATAATGATAGTATCTGGCATATGAGCTTCGCTTGAAGTATCTAAAATAGCTATTTTTTTCTCATTTTCTACTATATCTATCACACTTGCAACTAAAGTCCCACACTGCCAACCCACAGCCTCACCTGGCTCAAGATACACTTGCACTCCATATTTATCGCTAAATTTTTTACAAAGATCAATTAGTTTTTGCGTGTCATAACCTTCTTTAGTAATATGATGACCTCCACCAAAATTAACCCATTTCATATTTTTAATAAATTTTGAAAATTTAGCCTCAAAAGCATTTAACACAAGCTCTAAAGAATACGCACTTTCTTCACACAAAGCATGAAAATGAAGCCCACTTAAAGCACTTAAATCTTCATTTTCAAAATCAATCGCACGAATTCCTAATCTTGAAAATCTACCACAAGGATTATAAAGTTCTTTTGGAGCCACTGATAGCTCTGGATTACAACGCAAACCAAGAGACTTTTTACTCGCTTTGTCTTTAAATTTTTTAAACTGATTAAAAGAATTAAATACTATATGGTGTGAAAGATCTATGATTTCATCTATTTCATCATCTTTAAAAGCAGGTGAAAAAGTATGAATTTCTTTGTTCATATATTCTTTTGCAAATTTAGCTTCCCAAAGCCCACTGCAAGTACAACCTGATAGATACTCACCGACTATATCCATAGCACCTGAAAAAGCAAAACCCTTTAGAGCAAGCAAGACTTTTACTCCACTTTGCTCACTCACTTTAGCCAAAAGCTCACAATTTTTTCTAAGCTTGTCTTCTTCTAAAATATAAGCAGGAGTTTGAAAGTCTTTATCTAAATGATTTTTAATTAGCATTATTTGTCCTTAATTTTTTGATTTAAAACCACTTGTATAACAAATCATATTAAAATTATATCTTGTTTTTATAATTTACAATCATTAATCAAACAATAGCTATAATCAAAATCCAAATCAAAATTAATTTAGGAGTAAAAATTTAATGGATAGAAGGTTATTTTTAAAATTTAATGCTTTAGGCTTAGCAAGTATTAGCAGCGCTTATGCAATGGGGGATCATTCTCATCATAATATGCACTCAAAACATACACAAAAAGACGCAAAAGAAATCAATACTTCTTTTATAAAACTAGAAAATCCAAACATTAAATTATTAGATGAAAAAGACTTTCCTAGCGGACAAACATTAGCAAATTTAAAACTTCTAAAAAACACAAATACAAAGAAAAATTTCTTTAGATCAAGTATAGAAATCAAAGAAAGTCAAATAGAGCTTGTTAAAGGTAAAAAAACAAAATGCTTTACTTATAATGGCTCTATACCTGGACCTAAAATAGAAGTTTATGAAGGTGACACTGTAGAAATTTTGGTAAAAAATAGTTTAAAAGAACCAACTACAATCCACTGGCATGGACTTGACATACCACCTGAACAAGATGGCAACCCACACGATCCTATCATGCCTGGTAGAGAAAGAATTTATCGCTTTAAACTTGGAGAAAATTCAGCAGGAACCTACTGGTATCATCCACACCCACACTACACCACAGCAAAGCAAGTTTATAAAGGCTTAGCAGGGGTATTTGTAGTAAAAGCCAAAAAAGACGCGTTGTCGCATTTACAAGAACAAGATTGGGTGATTAGTGATTTGCGTTTAGATGAAAATGCACAAATTCCTGATAATAATTTATTTGATTGGCTAAATGGTAGAGAAGGAAATTTAGTTCTTATCAATGGACAATTAAAACCAAAAATAACACTTGACAAAGCTCAAAGAATTCGTATTTATAATTTTTGTGCGGCAAGATATTTAAATTTACGCATTAAAGGTGCTAAATTTATTTTAGTAGGAACTGATGGAGGGCTTATAGAAAAAGGTGTTGAATTAGATGAGTTATTTTTAAGTCCTGCTTCAAGAGTAGAAGTATTAATCAAAGCAAGTAAGGGTGATTTTAAACTTGAAAGTACTTATTATGACCGCGATAAAATGCTTGTTAAAGAAGAACCTTACACTCTTATGTTAGCTGATCTTAAAGTAGAAAAAACTATAGAAAACATACCAGAGAAATTACGCGAATTTCCACCTTTAAAAGAAGCTACAAGCTTTAAAGAAGTGATTATGAGTGAAGATCATATGCAAATGCATGGTATTAGCAAAAAAAGTGAAGAAGAAATCAAAAAAAGCCTTGCTTCTATGTTTTTAATCAATGGTAAAACATTTGATATGAATAGAACGGATTTAACCTCAAAATTAAATGAAGTAGAAGAATGGGTAATAAAAAACAAATCGCATATGGATCATCCTTTCCATATACATGGAACACAATTTGAACTCATATCTTCTAAATTTAAGGGTAAAATAACAAAAGCAAAATTCAGAGCATTGCAAGATACGATTAATGTAAGACCTGGAGAAGAATTAAGACTTAGAATGAGTCAAAAATTTACCGGTATTAGAATGTTTCACTGCCATATTTTAGAGCATGAAGATCTTGGAATGATGGGAATTTTAGAAATAAAAGAATAAAGGTAAAAAAAATGGTAAAAGTTGAATTTCTAGGGCCAATTAACAAAGAAAGCTTAGAACTAAATGTAAGCAATCTTAAAGAATTAAAAGCAATTTTAGGGCAAGATGAAAGCTTAAAAGAATGGCTTGAGCTTTGTGCAGTTGCTTTAAATGATGAAATGGTTTTTGATGATGAAACTACCTTAAAAGATGGGGATAAAATTTGTTTATTACCACCGGTTTGTGGAGGATGAGTTATGTTTGAATTACATCAAGGAGCCTTAGAAATTCCTAGCATTTATGCTAGATGGTATGAATATGCTAAAGATAAAAACTGCGGAGCTTTAATCACATTTTGCGGTATAGTGAGGGCTGAAGATGAGATTGAGGCTTTAAGTTTTGATATATATGAGCCTTTATTAAAAACTTGGTTTGAAAAATGGTGCCAAAAACTTGTAAATGAAAATGTAAGCTTGATGTTTGCTCACTCTATCGGTAAAGTTAAGGTGCATGAGAGTTCTTATTTTGCTGGGGTTTTAAGCAAGCAAAGAAAATTAGGACTTAAGTTAATTAATGATTTTGTAGAAGATTTTAAAGCAAGTGCGCCTATATGGAAATATGATATCATTAATGGCGAAAAAATTTATGCCAAAGAACGCTCTTTGAAACTTCAAGGAGCAGGAATTTTAAGTACTAAGGACTAAAATGCTAACTTCTTATAGCCAAAGTTTAGACATACTTCATTCACACATACAAACATATGAAAAGATAGAAAACATCGCTTTAACACAGTGCTTAGATAGAATTTTAGCCATAGATATCAAAGCTTCTACTAACAACCCTCAATTTCCCACTGCTTCTATGGATGGCTATGCGATTAAATTTAGTGAGCAAGATGAGCCTTTATCTATCATAGGTGAAGTACCTGCGGGAGTTTTTCCAAGCTTTAAAATACAAAATAAAGAATGTGTTAAAACCTTTACAGGCTCTTTAATGAGTGAGGGTTGTGATACCTTAGTACCTGTGGAAAAAGTCGAAGTTAAAAACAGTGTAGTTTATATAAAAGAAAAAGTTCCACAAGGCTTTGCTGTGAGAAAGGTGGGTGAGAGCTACACCAAGGGCGAAATTTTACTCACTAAAGGCACAAAACTAGGTTATAGCGAGATAGCACTTTTAGCTGAGCTTGGATATTTTCACATTAGTGTATTTGCTAAACCTATCATAGGCGTGCTAAGTAGTGGAAGTGAAATCAAAGACTTAGGCGAAAGCTTAGAGCACTCTGCACAAATTCGCTCATCAAACCATGTAGCCATAGCTAATATGGCAAAAAAACTTGGTGCTGAAGCTAGAATTTTTCCACTTTTAAAAGATGATATGCAAAAAACCCCAAGTGTTTTAAAACAAGCACTTAATGCGTGTGATATTTTAGTTACCACCGGTGGAGTTTCCATGGGGGATTTTGACTTTTTAAAGCAAGCTGTTAAAGAGTATGAAATCATCTTAGATAAAGTCGATGTAAAACCTGGCAAACACATCAAAATAGCCAAATTTGAAGATAAATTCATCTTTGCTCTACCGGGTTTTCCATACTCGGCTATGGTGATGTTTAATTTATATGTAAGAGAACTTTTAAATGCTTGGCTTTTACAAGAAAAAGACTATATATTTAAAGCATTTGCAAATACTGACTATAAGAAAAAAAGTTCGCATTTAGAATTTGTAGCTTGTAATGTAGAATTTAAAGATGGAAAAATTTATGCCAATTTAAAAGGCAAAAAACAAGGCTCAAGTGCCATCATCAACAACCTTAACCACAAAGCTACATTAATGATAGCAAATGATGATATAAAAGAAAATGATTTGGTAGATATTGTTTTAATGCCTTAAACAAGTGCTTTTTGAATTTTTTCAAAAAGCACCTACTGTTGTATAATTATTTTTTTAGCAGCTTAAATTCTCTCTTCATTGTATAAAATAACATCTTTTACCGCTTCTTTTTGGATAGCTTTTATAAAAGTTTCCATAAAATCAAAATTTATATCTCCGTTCGAATTCACAGGTAATGTAATTATAGAATTATAAAATATTTTTTCAAAATCACGAACTAGCACACCTTTGAATATTTCAGAATATTTATTAAATAAAACACAAAAATAAAGAGCTAATTCAGAATTTAATATAAAATTCTTTGAATAAATTGTTTTTGTGAATTGTCCTGCATAAAAATCTTTTTCCATATAAAAAAACTGCATACCTAACATTCCCACGGCTATAGAATTTCCAAGTATTTTATGCTCGTTATCCACAAACTCCACATACCCTGCTACACCATTATTTAAACATGTTCTAGTAAAGTATGGATAAGGAGCATTGTATTTAAACACAAAACTATCTTTATTAAGTTGCGGATTTGATTTTATAACAAACAAATCTTCTATTTTAAATTCTTTCCATAATATACAATTAAAACTTTTTTGTGATTCTACCCCCCCCCTATTATCATTACTTATAATATCAAAATATTTTTTTTCTTTTTCTGTTAATTTGCAATCAAGTAATCCACAAACTTCTAAGTGCAATTTTAGTTTATGAAAATTTTCAATTTTCAGTTGTAATATATAATCTTCCATAAAATCAAAAGCGATATCTTCATTATGATATACAGGAATTACAATAATTTCATTTTTTATTTTTTCCCACCCTGCTTTATTGGAATAATCAAAATTATATCTAACTCTTTTTTGCAAACAAGAAACAAAAAATAAATATTGGTTATCTGTTAATTTCTTGTCTTTAAATTTTATAGCGTAACTATCTTGCAACACTGTAAAATCATATGGTTGGTAAAACATTACACCGGTATTTGCACCATTCGCTGAAACACTAATAACATTCTTTAAAATTGTAGCTTCATCTCTTGGAACATAAAAGGCTAACCCCTGATTATTAACACCTGCTGTTAATGCTGGAAGATTAAATTTTTCATCATATCTGCCTTTTAAGCTATTTGCTGAAAATTTTAACTTTTTAGTTTTTATTCTTTCAAACAAATCTTTTATTTTAAATTCTTTCCATTTTCCCCCTGCCTTTTCAAAATCATTTTCTAATTTTTCTAAAGCAGGGTTTATAGCTTTCCCAAATTATCCTTTGATTGATTTTTTAAAATATTACTTATTTCCCATGATAAATATTCACTAATTGACTTTTTAAAATCTTCTAATTTTGGTTTAATATCTATTTTTTTATGCTGTATATAAGTCCAATCTTTACCTTCTAAATTTATACAATCTTCTATATAAAAATCTTTATAATAATTTAAATATTTTGAACCATACAATACAACATCTTTTAATTCTTGATATCTTTCTTTAGCATTATCAGTATTTTTCAAATTTACACTTGCTCTTGATTTTTTTCTAGCCGATCTTATATAGCCATCATTGCTAAAATCTATAAATTTAACTACTTTTTTTTCATCATGCTTTACACCAACTTCAAAAACATATATTGCAGTTTGAACATTTGATTTTCCTGCAAATAAATCATTCGGCATCTTAATACTGGCTAAAAGTGTGTTATGGGATAAAATGTTTTTAGTATATGGAAGTCCATTTCCACTACCTGCATTTTCTTGAATAATCACCACAGCTTTGCCATTTTTCATTTTTCTCAATGCCTTATCAACAAAAATAAAACCTTTACCATTTGCCGAATATGGTGGATTCAATAAAAATACATTAGCTGGAAAATCTTTTCCTTTTCTATCTCCTTGCTCATATTTTCCTTCAAATTCCAAACTATTTTTATGCAGTAAATTAGCACTACCATCATCAAGTAGAATCATATTTAAAATTCCAAGCAAATAAATATCAGTTCGTTTTTCTATACCTAGTAATTGGTAAGCTTTTATATGAGCTATTTTTAATTCTTTTTCTTTTGGATTTTGTATATTTTCTTCGCAATCTTTAATCATAGCATTCATAGAAGAAATAAGAAAAGCTCCTGAACCTGTAGCATAGTCCCAAACATAAGAATCTTTATCTACTTTTGCTAAAGCAACCATTAAATCAACAACATATCTTGGGGTTAAAACAACATCATTTTTTTCATTATCTGGAACCTCTAACCACTTTGTAATAGAGTTAAAAAGTCTACCAGCTATATCAGCTGTTTTTAATTTTTTTACAAGTGGTAAAATATTATCGAGGACTTGTATATATATCTTTTTTAATGGACTTTCTTGTCCACTAATGAGATCTTTATTGGTATATGATTCCACACTATAAAGCTTTGAATATATAAAAGCTTTTTCCAAATCATTTATAACTAAACCTATTTTTTCTTGTGGTAATTTTTTACATTCTAAAAAAGATTTTATTTTATTTAAAAAAACTTGTCCATCATTTGAATTTTGAGTTTGCTCTCCTTTTAAATCTTCCACTTTTAAAGGGGAAATTAAATTTTCTACACCTTGTGCTGCCATAATCATACCAACTAACAAAGCCACTCTATCATTTGGAGTTATATTCAACAAATCATCATGCATAAACTGATTTAAAGAATTTAATTTTTGTTCTGTATCGTTTTCAAGATTTTCTATAGCCTGTATTCTTTCAGCTTCACTCAAATTTATAGAATCTATTTTTAAAATAAAATCATCTAAATATTCATTACTTAAATAAGTAAAATCATTAAAATCTCCTATCTTTTTAGGTAAAGAAAGATTATTACGATTTAAATAATAAAATGCATATTCTATTTTTGGTTTCTTATCACTTTTAAATTCATAATAACCATTAACCCCTATAGCAATAACCTCGTTGTAACTATAGGTATAGTCCAAAATCGCATTTGCATAGTGAATCGCACCATTTAAAGCATATTCTTTTATATTTTTATAATTAGGATTATTATCTTTTGTTGTATTTTCTATAAAACCATCTTTAAATTTGGCAAGTCTTCCCTTTATGCCTTTTATTTCTATTACTACTGGAATTTTTCTACAATCTTTTGTATGTAAGAAAAGCTTTATATCTGGATAATTTACACCATCACCACCACTTTTGCTTGGAGCTTTTTCCAAAGCATTTTTTATCTCATCATTTATAAATTCCGTTTTGGTAAAATAATTAATTTTTAACTCATTTAGATGACTTTTAATATAATCTTCTACTTTTTCCTCTATAGATTTCATAATACCCCTTAAAAAATTTCGATTAAAAATTATAACAAAAAACAATATCAAACTATATAATTACTTAATTATTAATTTTTACACTGACTTTTTATTAAAAAATATTCACAACTACCGAGAAAAACTCGGTAGTTAAATTATATATTTTTTACAAAACCCACAAACACACCTTTAGTATAGTATCTTACTTTATTTTCCCTATTGCAATAAAAACCTAGCTTTAATATAATTTCAAAAACCACAAAGGAGAGAAAATGGACTCAAAAATCTTTTTAGAAAATGGTCGTGTTAAAAGTAAAGGTTATGCTATGCTTAGTAAGGATTCTAAATTTACACCTTTTGAATTTACACGCCATAAAGTAGGCAAAAACGACATTCTAATCGCTATCAAATACGCAGGAATTTGCCATAGCGACATACACACTGCAAGAAGTGAATGGGGCGAAGCAACCTACCCTTGCGTACCTGGCCATGAAATAGCAGGAGAAGTCATCGCAGTGGGTGAAAATGTGAGTAAATTTAAAGTAGGCGATTATGCTGGGGTTGGGTGCATGGTAAACTCATGTGGAGAGTGCGAAGCATGCAAAAAATCTCAAGAGCAATTTTGCGAAAATGGTAAAACCATCTACACTTATAACTGCAAAGATGTATTTCATGATAATGAAAACACCTATGGAGGTTACTCAAACAACATCGTAGTAAGTGAAAAATTTGCTATCAATGTACCAAAAAATGCACCACTTGAAAAGATAGCGCCTTTGCTGTGTGCAGGTATTACTACCTACTCACCGCTTAAATTTTCAAATATTAAAGAAGGCTCAAGCGTAGCCGTAGCAGGATTTGGTGGGCTTGGTATGATGGCAGTAAAATATGCTGTGAAAATGGGTGCAAAAGTAAGTGTTTTTGCAAGAAATGAAAACAAAAAAGCACAAGCTCTAGCTATGGGTGTGAGTAATTTTTATACTAGTACAGATAAAAGTGCGGTAAAAGAAAGATTTGACCTCATCATTTCCACCATACCAACCCCTTATGATCCGCTAGCTTATATGGATTTATTAAAATTTGGTGGTGAGATGGCTATAGTAGGATTACCTCCACATGAAGTAAGTCCTAGCATTAACATCATTCATTTTGTACATAAAGCCGGTAAAAAAGTATATGGCTCGCTTATTGGGGGCATTAAAGAAACTCAAGAAATGCTTGACTTTTCTTTAGAACATGGAATTTATCCTGAAATTGAACTCATCAAACCAAGCGAGATTGACAAAGCTTATGAAAATCTCACTTCAGGAAAAGCCAAATTCCGCTATGTAATCGATATGAGTGAGCAGGATTAATACTCATCAAAAATCACATCGCTAGTATCAAAACCTCTTTGCTTGGCTATTTCAAGCAAAGAGTTTATTTGCTCTTTTGCTAAAATCTCTCTTGATAAAATCCAAAGATATTTTTTATCAGGACTACCTACAATAGAAACTTGATAATTTGTGTCAATGTAAACAATCTCATAATTTGGCTTGTTAAAAACATTCATAAAAATACTAAATTTAACTGCCAAAGATCTTGGAGATTTTACCCTAGCTTTGCCATTTGCCTGAGAGATTTCTCCATTTTCTTTAGTGCATATATTTTTGACTTTGATTATAGGCGTAGAGCCTTCATACTCTAGCTCATATTCTGCCTTAGCACTTTTGCAAGTTTTTTGAAAAAACGCAGGTTTTCTAGCCATTTCTAACCATGTACCCATGTATTTTTCTAAATTTATACCATCTAATAATTCTATCATTTTTCTTCCTTTTGATTTGCCTCGCCCCAATCACACATCGCTTGTAAAATAGGAATTAAACTTTGACCTTTTTTAGCAAGGCAGTATTCTACTTTTGGAGGGATTTGTGGGTATTCTTTACGCGTGATTAAATCATCATTTTCAAGCTCTCTTAAAGTATGTGTTAAGGTCTTAAAAGAAATATTACCAAGATATCTTTTAAGTTCATTATATCTTACAACTTCATAACGAAATAAACAATATAAAACACTCATCTTATACTTCCCCGAAATCAAAGATAAAGTATAATTAAATCCGCATTCCGTAAAATCGCACTTTTCTTCCATATACTTTCCTTTTATATAGTATCTTACATAAATTTCAGTATTGAAATAAAATTATAGTTAAATTATAATTTTAAAAACATAAAAGGATAAAATATGCAAAAAGCATTGTTATTAAATGGTGCAAAAGAATTTGGACACTCCAAAGGAAGACTAAACACAAGCTTGCATGAGCTTGCACTTAAGACTTTACAAGAGCTTGATTTACAAACTCAACAAACACACATAGATCAAGGCTATAACACAAACGATGAGGTAGAAAAAATTCTAAATGCTGATGTTTTGATTTGGCAAATGCCTGGTTGGTGGATGGGAGAGCCTTGGATAGTGAAAAAATACATTGACGATGTTTTCACAGCAGGACATGGAGTATTTTATAAAAACGATGGTAGAAGTCATAATGAACCTACTAAGAATTATGGCACAGGTGGGCTTTTAAAAAATAAAAAATACATGCTTTCGCTAACTTGGAATGCTCCAATGCAAGCTTTTGATGATGAGAATGAATTCTTTAATGGAGCCGGAGTTGATGGAGTGTATTTACACTTTCACAAAGCACATGAGTTTTTAGGAATGAGTGCTTTGCCTACTTTCATAGCAAATGATGTAATCAAAAATCCTCAAGTACAAGAATATTTCACAAATTATAAAGCGCACTTAGAAAAAATTTTTAAAGCTTAGAAATTTGGGATTTGATGCTAGAAATCATTGATTTTTTAGCCTCAAATTCACTTTTTAAATTCAAAATAATCTGTCTTTTAGTCTCAATAAAATCAACAAAACTTTGCATATAATTTTTATAAATTTTTAAAACTACAGGCTTATTTAAAAGTAAATCTTCAAATTCATATACATTAAGCTCAGTTAATACTCTTTGATGTACTTCACTTGCTTTTGGATGATACAAGCTAAACTCGGTACTATCAAGCTCGTAAAATTCTTTACTTGCATTCATTTTAGTGCTAAAAAATCCCAAAGTAAGCTTAGTAGCACTTTCATAATTTGCCAAAGCCTTTAGATTAAGTTTTTCTAAAAATAGATCAAGTTCAAGTTGGCTTTTAAACAATAATTGTTTAAAATCTTTTAAAAAAAGTTCTTCACTAGCACTAGCAAAGCTTCTAAAACTAGCAAATTCTTTTTCACTTTCTAAGGCATTTTCTTTTTGTAAATTTGAAAATTGAGCCTTAAAAAGCAAAATTTGCTCTTCTAAATGAGTAAAAAATAAGGAAAAATCATCTTTAATTTGACTAAATTCTAAAGCGATTTCATTTTTTAATCTTTTAAATTCCTTATTCATTGCTTCAGAGTTATAAAACATAGCCAAAAACGCATCATCACTTGAAAGATATGGTGCTTTATAAGCAACTTTTTCATAAAGATTTTTCTTAAATAAACCCTTAGCTTCTTTATAATAACTACTATCTTTTTCTTTGATAAATTTTAAAATTTCTTGAGCAATTTTTTCTCCAACAAGTTTTAATTTATCTAAACAATTATGATTTAAAATTTTGATTTTTTGCTCTAGCTTACTTACTTTGAAAGTTTGCAAAATAGTATTAAATTTAAGCTCTAATTGCTCTAGCGCATTTTGAAACAAATCATATTGATTTGACAAAAGCTCGCATAAATTACTAAGTTTTTCTTTAATAAAATCTTTTTTAATGCACTCATAATCAAGTTCTTTTAAATACTCATAAAGCAAAGGTAAATTTGACTTTTGCAAATCAAATTTTGCTTCTTTGCATGAAATTGCGATGATTTTTTCAAAATACTTATCAAAAACTAAATGAGCGTAATTTAAAACATTTTCTAGCTCATCTTGACTTAACTTGTCTTTTTGATTAAGCACGCAAATTCCACCACGCTCTAAAAGCTTAGCATTTGCCTTTATGGCATCTTCTTCACTTTTTTTACCTGCATTATCAATCAAACTAAGCCAAATAGCACTATGCATAAAAGAAAGCTCTTTAAAAGTAGTTAGCGTATCGGTGGTGTTTGCATTTAAACCCGGGGTATCTATAAGTGTGATATCTTTTAAAAGCTCAATAGGTGCAAAAAGGTGCAGACTTTTAGTTTCTTTTAGCTCATTTCTTTGATCGCTAAATTTAGAAAGCTCATCTATATCAACAATCTCATCGCTACCATCTTCATATTCAACTCTTAAAAAATATTCCTTAGCATAGCGTAAAAAAGTGGGCTTAAAAGTCACTGGCACCACACCTGTTGGCAGGCATTCTTTTTGTAAAATCAAATTTAAAAGCGTGGATTTACCGCTGGAAAATTGCCCTATGATAGCCACATTAATGGCTCTTTTATAGCTAGCTATAATCATTTCAAGATCTTTTAAAAACACATCATTTAAATGCAAGCTTGGTTCTAAAAATGCATTTTTGATTGCTAAGATTTTTCCTTCAAAACTATCATCAAAGCTTTTACAATAAGCATTTTCATAAGCTTTTAAAAAATCATTAATCAAATCATTTTGCATTTAAAAGCTCCGTTTTTAAAGTCTTTAAACTTTGTAATTTTGTATTATTTTTTTCTAAAAGTTCTTTGGAGTTTTGCTCGTTTTGTTCTATTTGTAAAATCAAGTCTTTTAAGTCTTTGATTTGTTCTTCTTGCTCTTTTTCGTATAAATTTAAACTAAATTCTAAATTAGTAAAAAATTCTTGATTATTTTTTAAATCTAGGGCGATTTTTTCTATATTAAATGTTTGTAATTTTTCTAAAATTTGATTTTCTAAAGAGCTTTCTAGTTTATAAATATCTTGCGTGGATTCTAAATTTTTTAAAAGTCCTGCTTTTAATGTCATAAAAAGATCATTGGTAAAAATGCTTTCTATTTTTGTTTCAACCTTACTTTTAAAATCATCACAATTTTGCTCTAAAATAGCTTTTAAAAAATCATATTTCACACTTAGAGTGTTTTTAAGCTCATTAATTTTATACTCACTTTGCTGTTTTAGCTCTCTTAAAAGATCAAAAATTCCATCTTTTAAAGTCGTATCAATGATAATATTTAGTCTTTGAGTGTTGTTTTTGATTTTATTATTTTGATTATATTTTAGCTCATCTATAAGTTTTTCTTTTAATTTCTTAGCTAGTAAATGCAAAAGTGTTAAAATTTCTTGAGTATTTTCATCTTTTGTGTTAAAAATAGCACTTAGTTCTGCTTTTACTTGCATTAATTTTTCTTTTTTTGCTTTAAAATCATTAACAATAGCTTGATTTTGCTTATCAAGCTCAAAGTTTTCATAATTTAGCATTTTATTAGAAAATTTAATTTTTTCTTCTATTTTTTCTAAATGTAATAATAATTCTTTTTTATAAGCACTTAGAGCAATTTTGTTTTTATCATATAAGCTTTTAGCTATAAGTTCTTCTAGCGTTAAAATATTACTTTGTTCTAAATTTCCACCTTTTTTTTGATAAAAATCATTAGCTAATTTTGAAGAAATACACACAAAATCTAAATTATCTAATAATTCTTGGCTAAGCTGCTTTTGTGCTAAATTTTCTTTGAGTTTATTTTTAGTATAGTTAATTACTTCTTGCAAGTCTTTTTGATTAAGCAAGTCAGCCTTAGTAAGCACAATTAAAAGCTTACTTACCCTTGAAGTTAGCAAACATTCTATAATAAAATCACAATCTTTTTGACTAAGACTTTGAGAAGCATTCATAAGGTGGATTAAAAAGTCAGCCTTGCTTATATACGCTTTTGTTAAAAGCTCTCTTTGGATAATAACATCATCAAGTCCTGGAGTATCAACTATACAAACATTATCTTTTAAAAAATCAAGCGATGAAAAAAGCTCTATTTTTTTAATAAGTGCTGAGATTTTGTTTTTTGCACTAGTATAATTTTTTAATTCTTCAATTTTTATTTCTATATTTTTATTTTCTTTTTCAATATATTCATTTAGATTAAAATTTTGCTCTAATTGTTTTATAAGCTCTTGCATATCTTGATTATCTTTAGAGCTTTTTAAAATATCTTGCCATTCTTCATCATTCCAAAAATATATCTTAGCTTTTTGGTCTTTGCCGTATTTTAAAACACTCAAATTTGCAGTTTCAGGCACATTAGATACACCTAAAAAATCTTTTTTTAAAAGTGCATTTAGCATACTTGATTTACCTGCATTTACCACACCCGTTACTGCGATAGAAAAATCAATATTACCAAATTTAACCAAAGCTTCTTGTAAGAGTTTTTGAGCTTTTTCATCCTCGCAAAGCTCTTGTAAGTTTTGATTAATGAGATCTAGTGTTTGATGTGAGTTTTTAACTTCTTGCTTGTAATCTTTTTGAATAACTTTTTGCCTAGATACAAAAGCACATATTAAAGTATTATCGGTGATTTTTTGAAGTTTTTCCAAGGCTTTTAAAAGCTCGTTTTTGTCTAAAATTCCCAAATTTAAAGCATTAACAAAACAAACCTGTGCATACTGTATACCATAAAGATCTAAGCGTAAATTTAAACTTTTCATCAAATTTTTAAATTCATTTAAAGCGCTAAATCTTTCATAATTATCAAGATTAGTACTTAAAATAATTGCTGCTTTTTGAGCATCAATTAAACTTTCATCAAAAAGTGTATTTGTATCAAGATAAACGCTATGATTTTGCCAAATTTGTTTTAGTAAGGTTTTAAGAACCCCCTTTTCTTGGGGGCTAGGATTATTTGTTTCTTTGAGCGACAAGCTGTCTTCTCATATAAGCGATTTTGCTTTGTAAAGGTAGTTCTTTTGGACAATTATCTTCACATGCAAGTAAAGACATACATCCAAACACACCATCATCATCACCCACTAATTCATAAAAATCTTCTATGGTTCTGTGATCATGTGGATCTTGTAAATATCTAGCTGTTCTTAAAAGCCCAGTAGCTGCGATAAAGTCAGGTCTCATTAACTTAGTCGCACAAGAAGCAACACAAATTCCACACTCTATACAACGATCAAGTTCAAAAGTCTCATCAGCAACTTCTGGTTCAATGCGCTCTTCAAGTTTAGAAATATCTGTTTCTTTTTCATTATGTACCCAGCTTTCAACGCGTTTACACATACCATCAAACCACTCACCTGTATTAACACTCAAATCTTTGATATGTCTAAAAGCAGGTAAAGGCATAAGCTCTATAACGCCATCTGGATAATCTTTTGTCAATGTTTTACAAGCAAGTTTTGGCTTACCATTAATCATCATAGCACAGCTTCCGCAAATCCCTGCTCTACATACAAAGTCAAAACTCAAATCCGCATCCATTTTTTCTCTGATTTGAGTTAAGCACACAAAAATCGTCATAAATGGAGTTTCTTCAAGCTCATAAGTAACAAAATGAGGCTTAGAAATTTTACTTAATGGATTATATTTAAATGCTCTTATTGTTAATTTTCTACTCATAATCAACTCCTATTCTTTGATTTGGCGCTTTAAATTTAGCTTGTAATTCATAAGGCATTAAAGCATGTTGAATTTCATATCTACCTTTGCCTTCTGCTTCCATTTTTTCACGGATCGCATCAACTTCAGCTTGGCGTTTTTCACTTAATGGGTTTTCAATGATATTTCCTTTAGCACCATAACCTCTAAATGCAGGTGGGATTTCCATTTTCATAATGTCAAGATCTTCATACTCAACTCTAGGCATACTTTCACCTTCTACCCAGTAAGTATTTGTTCTTTTCATCCAATTTAAGTCATCTCTTTTTGGATAATCTTCTCTATAATGAGCCCCACGGCTTTCTGTTCTTAAAAGCGCACCATAAGCAACACATAAAGCAATTTTTAGCATTCTTGGAACCCTGTAAGCTTCTTCAAGCTCTGGATTTGCACATTTTAATTCTTTATCATGCACTTTTAGATCAAGTGATTTATGATATAACTCTTCAAGTTCTTTAACCGCTTCTTCAAGACCTTGACCTGTTCTAAAGATAGCTACTTTTTCCCACATAATATCTTTCATTCTGTTTTTGATTTCAAATACATCATGTTTTCCTTCTTTGCTAACAAGAGATTTTAAGTAATCATACTCTTTAGAAAGGAAAGATTTAACGATATTTGTATCAATTTCTGAACCATTTTCTTTACAATATTGTGCAAAATAATCTCCCACGATCATACCTGCAACAACAGTTTCTGAACATGAATTTCCACCCAAGCGGTTAAATCCGTGCATGTCCCAACAAGCTGCTTCACCACATGCAAAAAGACCATTCAGCCATTGACTTTCACCGGTTGGTTTTGTTCTAATACCACCCATTGAGTAATGTTGCATAGGTAAAACTGGCGCCCAGCCTTTTGGACCCTCATCAGCAGGATCAATACCATTAAATGTTTTACAAATATCTTGAACATCACGAAGATTTTTTTCAACATGAGCACGACCAAGGATAGAAATATCAAGCCATAAATGATCTCCATAAGGGCTTTTTACTCCTTTTCCTTTTCTAATATGCTCCATCATTCTACGACTTACAACATCCCTACTTGCAAGTTCTTTTTTCTCAGGTTCATAATCAGGCATAAAGCGGTAACCATCAACATCTCTTAAGATACCACCATCACCTCTACAACCTTCAGTTAGTAAGATACCGCTTGGCACGATTGGAGTTGGATGAAATTGCACTGCTTCCATATTTGAAAGTCTACAAAGTCCAGTTTCAAGTGCAATAGCAGCTCCTGTACCTTCACAAATAACAGCATTTGTAGTTTGTTTATAAATTCTACCATAACCACCTGTTGCAATCATAGTTCCTCTAGCAACATAAGCAATTAATTCTCCATTAGTTAAATCTCTAGCAATAGCTCCTAAACATTTTTTACCATCATGAATTAATCTTACTGCTTCCATTCTATCGATGATTTTAACTTGATGTTTAATCGCTTCATTTGCCACACCATATAACATACAATGCCCTGTTGCATCAGCTATATAACAAGTTCTCCATTTTTTAGTACCACCAAAGTCTCTTGCATTTATAAGACCATGTGCTTCTTCTTTTTCTTCGATAGTAGTTTTTTGAGCGTTTATAACAACAGTTCTAGGTCCTTTTGTAACTCTAGTCCAAGGCACACCCCAAGCAGCAAGCTCACGAACCGCTTTTGGAGCAGTTTGTGCAAACATTCTAGCTACTTCTTGATCACAGCCCCAGTCAGATCCTTTTACTGTGTCAGCAAAATGCACATCTTCATTATCACCTTCGCCTTTTACACTATTTCCTAAACTTGCTTGCATACCACCTTGCACAGCAGCTGAGTGAGATCTTTTAACCGGACAAATACTTAATAAAGTTACACTCTGACCACTTTTTGCAACTTCAATAGCAGCTCTTAAACCTGCAAGACCACCACCAATAACTAAAGCATCACTATATTGTATGTTCATATTTAGCTCCATCATAAGTTTTTACTATTTGCGCTACAGAGTTGTTTTGGTAATTATTAAGACCTATTTTTGCAAAAGCAGCTAAGCTTAACACACCTAAAACTAAGAAGAAAATACTAATAAACCATTTTGCTTTTTTAAGTTTTTTACGACTTTCTTTTGCATCTTTACCTTCAAACCAACCCCATTTTACACATAATCTATATAAACCAATACTTCCATGCAACTCAACACAGATTAATAAGGCAATATAAAATAACCACATAAAATGACTTACCACTCTATCGCCTGACATATCAGCACTGATTTTATCTGCATTAGTTATAACAAAAATCAAATGCGCTGAACCTAGGAAAAACATTACAAAACCAGTTGCAGCTTGAACCCACCATAAAGAAGAATCACCATGATTCATATATTTTAAATGTGTTCTACAAAGTTGATATTGTCTAAAATTGATAGGAAATTTTCTCATTGCAAGACCTGCATGCACAAAGAAAATCACTAAAACACAGGCGGCTAAAAAAGAAGTGATGTAGCTCATCATAGGGCTATCAATGATAAATTTTAGTTCCAAAAAGTGAACTACTGAATCAAAAAAATCATCACTAACCAAAATGGTAGAAACGAAAAACATATGTGCCCACATAAACAAGCCTAAAATCAAGCCTGTTGCACTTTGAATATAGTCAAGTTTTGCTGGCATTTTACTTTTTTTGCCATCAACACTCTTGCCTAAAAAACCTTCAATGAGTTGGCTCATATTTACTCCTTTAAAAAGTTGATAATTTATAATATCGGAGCAATTATAGAACTTTTATTCTTAAAAAAAATAAAAATTTATAAATTTTTTTTAATATTTCTTAAATAAAAAGATAAAATTAGTCCTAATAAAAACATTATAATACTTAAAATTTGACCCATACTCATACCAAAAACAACAAAGCCTATACCAAAGTCAGGCTCTCTATAAAACTCACAAACAAAACGTGCTAAAGCATAAAAAATTGTATAATAAGCAATAAGCTCTCCATTGTATTTTTTATATTTTTTTATCAATAATAAAATGATAAAAACTATAAAACCTTCTAAAAATGCTTCATAAAGTTGCGAAGGATGACGCAATACCCCATCTACATAAATACCCCAAGGTACATCCGTAGTTCTACCAAATAGCTCTTGATTTAAAAAATTTCCAATACGCCCAAAAATATAACCACATGGCACACTAATAGCAACCAAATCTAAATATTTCCATAAATTTTGTTTATTTTTTTTACAAAAAGCATAAGTTGCTATTAAAAATCCTATAACAGCACCATGGTAACTCATACCTCTAATTCCTACAAATTCTCCATTATAAAAAGGATTAAAAATTTGCCAAGGATGCGTAAGATACCATAAAGTATTTGCATCATAAATTAAAATATAACCCAATCTTGCACCTAAAATTACACCAATTTCCACCCATATAAAATAACTATCAAGCATAGCTTTTGAAATTCCCATATTGTCTTTAATAGCATAGTATTTTGCAACCATTAAAGCAACAAGTAAGGCTAATACATACATAATACCATACCAATGCACTTTTAAACCAAAAATTTCAAAAGCCACTACATCAAAATTTGCATAAATATTTTGCCAAAATTCCATAAAAAAGCCTTTATAATAAAACACATAATATAGCAAAAAATTGTATAATTATAAAAATAACAAGGAGAGAAAATGAAAAAAATATTATTATTTTTTAGCATAATTTTATTTTTAAGTGCTTGCACTGGTAATCAAAAAACTTATTATATTTCTATGCCAAGTTTTAAAAGTTCTTTTGAAGAACATAACAATACAAAAGAAAATAGCCCAAAAGTTAAAATCAATGAAATAGAAATTATTAAAAATACTTTTTATAGTTCTTATTTTGAACAATCCACCCTAAATCAAAGAATCAATAAAAGCCTAGAATTACTAAAAAAACAGCTATTTAAAGATAGTAAAGCACTATTAGAAAGTAAAGGATATACTATAGATAATGAAAATCCTGATTATGTTTTTAATATTACCATCAGTGCTAACTTATATGAGGATAAAGTTACAAGAAATTCAAGTCTTGGAGGCGATAGTGTAGAATCTTCTTTTATGATTATTTTAGAAGCTCAAAGTCATTTAAATAATTTGCATCAAGAAGATACTTTCCAAAGCACAACAAGCTCTGCAAAATTAAATGATCCTATTATTTTAAACTATCCTATAAAAGGTCAAGCAAGTATAGAAAGTTTTAGACAAGTTTATAGTGCTGTCCCAACCCAAGTAAATGAAAGTCTTGCAGCTAGTGCTTTGGAAATTGATAAAGTTTTTATTGCTTTTTACAAAGAAATCACTTCTAGTTTAAAAACCAATATAAAAGAAATTAAGGAAGAATCAAAAGTACAAGAAAATTTAGAAGCTCAAGATATAAAACAAGATAGTAAAAAGGAAGAAAAAATCTCTCCTTATCAAAATAATGAAGTAATTATTTTTGAATAGCTAAAGCATGAAACACTTTGATTCTAAATTTAAGATCAATGTGTTTTTCTTCTGATTTAAATTCAACAGGCGTACTTATTTCTATTAAATTTTTATATCTTTGTAAATCATTTAAAAAAGAATAAAAAGCTTGTGGATTTTTCATCTTTACGCTAACTCCAAATTGATATTTTAAATATTCTTGTCTTTTTTTAATAGGAATAAGATTTATTTTAACATCATCAAAATAATTTTTCATAAAATCCATTAATTCTTTTTGAGAAAATTCCGCATTGATTTGAGCTAAATTTTGCGCGTTTGTACTTTGAAAATCTCTAATAACCTTTTCCAAAGCTTGTAATTCATTTAATGCTTTGGTGTTTTGAATTTGTTGAGCGGCTAATCTGGAATGTTCGATTTTATAATCCTTCAAAAAGGGTACAATTAAGAATAAAATCAATATTGCACAAAGTGCAACAAATGAAAAAGAGTAAATCAATATCTTTAATATATCAGCTTCTTCTAAGCTCTTATCTTTTTTGTTCATACATTTCCTCTGGTATAGTAATATTTACACTAACAAAGCGATACCACCCATTTTCTAATTGATAATAGCTTGTTTGAGAATTTGAAAAAATACTTCTTAATGGGGCTTCTAACAACAAAGCAAACATTTCTTTAGTAGGTGTAATACCTCTTAAAATAAGCGACCTATCTTCCATTAAAACCTCATCTAAAGATATATTTTTAGGCACTAAAGTAAAAAGGTTTTGAATACTTTTTAATAAAACTTTATTTTTACCATTCTCTCGTTCTTGTTCTAAATCCCCTAAAATCATTTCTGCTTTATTATTTTGTCTTACTAATTCTTGATATTTAAGTTTATTGGAATTAATTTGAGCTATGATTTGAGCCAATTCTTTTTTCTTATCATCAAGTTGCACAGATGCGTAGTAGCTTTTAAAAACAACAACAATAAACACCACAAAAATCAAAGACACACTAATACTAGTAAAATAAATCCAAATTCTAGTAAAAAGATTAAAAACTGGTTTTATCTTCGGCTTTATTAAACTATATCTCATAGCTTCAAATCCTTAACTACAAGCTCATTCATCAAATTTAAAGTATCTATAAGCTCTACTTTTGGCTTTATAAAAAGCTCATTTTCTAAATAATCTAGCGAGGTTGCACTAAAACTTTCCTCATCAAAAATTACAATTTCTTCTAAAAAACTATTATCATACAAAGGATTATGATAAAATTCTTTTACACTTGAAATGATGTATTCTATCATTTTCATATCTGAACTAAAATTTTCTAAAGATTCCATAGGAAGCTGTTCTTCATTCTCATCTAAATCTTCAAGCTTATCAAGTTCTTTACTCATCTCTTCTAAACTTTTTAAATCATAATTTTGTTCATTTTCTTCTTCTTGGCTTTCATCATCAATTTGCAAATCAAATTCTTCTTTAATGTCATCAAAAAAATCAACTTCGTCATAATTTTGACTAGCTATATTAAAATAACTTCCAAATAATATAATCTCATTTTTACAAATTAACATCGCAACAAAATCATGATATCTATACACATAAAGGCCTATTTTTTCTTCAAAACCTCTATTTGCTATACAATGATAAAGCAAAGAAAAAGGCGAGTAAAGCAAATCTAAACCACCAAAAGCCTCATAATCTTCTTTATAAGAACTCAAAGATTGATTGGAAACATACAACAAAGCATTATTAAAAGGAATACATTTAACATTATTTGCTTCTACTCCAAAATTAGAAAGCTCTTTAAAATTTGAACTTGGCACTACACCTTGAGCAATAGGTGTAAAAAAAGTACAAATATAATAAATTTGAAAGTCTTTACTTAAATTTTTAACATATTCTATTGCTTTTTCTTTATCTTCAAAACTTTTTTCAAAAGTATCAACTGGTTGAGATTTTTTCCAAGTATGACATCTTATAATGTATTGTTTTTCATCATAACAAATACAAATTAAAAGCTGTAAAATATACTTTCTAAAAAAAGATAACATGGTGTTTATCCTTTATCTATTTGATTTATCATATCAAATTTTTCTTTTATCAATACTTTAGCTTCTTCTAAATTCAAATTTTGTATTTTGATTTCTTCACTTAATCTATAAGTAATCTTAGAAAAAGGCTTAGGTAAGATCATTTTATCCCAACTTTTAAATTCCCAAAAAGAACTTGCTTCATAATTTAGCAAAAAAAGTGGAGCATTTTTTTTTAAAGCTATCATCACAGAACCATCTGAAACACTATGATAAGGTCCTCTTGGCCCATCTGGAGTGATAATCACATCATCGCCTTGATCTAAAATTTTAAAAGATTGTTTCAATAAAGCCAAAGCACCTTTGCTTGTGCTACCTCTTAAAGTATCCAAACCAAAAAAAGCAATATTTCTAGCAATGATCTCCCCATCTTTATGGTGTGAAATCATCACATAAGCTTTTTTTCCTTTAATACCCATTTTACGATAAGCAAAAGGCATTAGAGCAAGACGCCCATGCCAAAAAAGTATCACACATGATCTTTTTGGAAGCTTTTGCCCTAAATAAACCTTTCTACAAGTTAAAAAAATTAGCCATTGTAATAAAAAAATTCCAAAAGCTAAAAGATTAATCTTAAAGGATTTCGCCATTTAACACCATACGCCTAGGATTGGTGATTTTTACTTTTTTCATTTGTCCTAATAACTCTTCACTGCCTTTAACTTGAATCAAAAAATTATTATCACTTCTACCTGCTACAAAACCTTCACTTCTTAATTCTTCAAATAAAACTTCAAATTCTTTATCTTTTTGTTTTACAACAATTTCATCTAAAATTTCTGTATGTCTTGCTTGCAAAACACTCAAGCGTTTTGAAGCTATATCATCAGGAATTTGATTTGGCATAGTTGCAGCTTTAGTTAGCGGTCTTTTAGAGTATTTAAAAGAAAACATTTGCTCAAATCGCACTTTTTCAAGTACATCCATGGTATCTTCAAAGTCTTTATCACTCTCACCTGGAAAAGCCACAATCACATCAGTAGAAATACTCACATCTTTACACATAGAACGAAGTTTCAATGCTCTATCTAAATACCACTCTTTAGTATAACCGCGTTTCATAGCCTTTAAAATTTCACTTGAACCACTTTGCAAAGGCATATGCATAGACTTACAAACTTTAGGATTTTTAGAAAAAACCTCTAAAAATCTATCATCCATATGCAATGGATGTGGGCTTGTAAAGCGGATACGCTCCAAACCTTCAATTTCGCTTAGCTTTTCCAAAAGATCTGAAAAATTAATCTTTTCATGAGCATTAGAAAATCTTTTGCCATAATTGTTAACATTTTGTCCTAGTAAAAAAATCTCTTTAGCACCCTTAGAAACAGCTTTCAATGCTTCATTTTTAATAATCTCAAAAGGTATAGAAATCTCATCTCCTCTTGTGTGAGGCACTATACAATAAGTACAATGCTTATCACAACCTATGGAGATATTAATATAGGTCTTATAAAGGCTATTTCTAAAATCTGCAAAAGCATAATTACTCTCATCAAAATCTATATCATTACCTAAAAATTTTGGAGTATTTACGGCCTTTGTGATTTTGGAAACATTTCTAGCACCCAAAACAAAATCCACACTAGGAGCACGCTTAAAAATCTCATCTCCCAAATGTGAAGCAGTGCAACCACAAACTCCTATTTTAGCTCCATTTTTTTTGATTTTTTCAAAACTTCCAACTTCTGAAAAAAGCTTATGTACAGGCTTTTCACGCACCGAGCAAGTATTGATTAAAATCAAATCTGCTTCTTTTGCATCTTGAGTTAATTCATAATTTTCTTTTTCTTTAAGTTCAGCTATCATATGCTCTGAATCACGCACATTCATAGCACAACCTAAAGTTTGTATAAAAAGTTTTTTACTCAAAGAATATGTACCTCATACATAAAATCTGCATCATCTAAACCATATTTGATTGTTCTATGATAAACACATTTTCCCTTTTTTTCAAAATGCTCTACTAAAGCGATTAATTGCTTATGGGCATTATCTTTATCAAAATAGAAAAATTTTTGACCTTCTTTATCTACAGCCTTTTCAATACTTTCTAAACTTATACTTTTTGGCTTTTCATCAACAGAGGTTCTTGCTATTTTTAAGTCCATATCATCATCCTCAAGTTTTTTTAATCTGAAATTATAGCAAATTTTACTTTTAATTAAACTTATTAAAGATATAATTTTATTCTTCAAACTTTTAAAATCCAAAATTAAGGTTGTATTGTCATTATGGAAAAAATCACAGATATAATTGAATCCATTGCTAATGAGAAAAATTTACAAATAGAAGATGTAAGAGAAAGAGTTAAAAAAGCACTTATTAATACTGCTAAGAAAATTTATGGCGATAAATATGAATTTTTTGTTGATTCAGGTAAAAATTTGCAACTTTATCAAAAAATCATCGTAGTAGCTGATAATGATGAAAGATTAGAAAATAAAAATGAGCATTTTATCGCTTTAAGTAAAGCAAGGGCTGAAGCTAAAGATGTAGAAATTGGCGATGAGCTAACTTATGAATGTTCTTTGGAAAATTTAGGCCGTACTGCTGTAAATATCTTACATAAAGAATTAGAATATAACATTCAAAAACTCTTAGAAGAAAAAATCTATGAAAAATACCAAAAAATGGTAGGACATATGGTTTTTGGTAGCGTAGTAAGAGTAGATAGTGAAGAAAATACCTATGTAGAAATTGATGAGTTTCGTGCATATTTGCCTAGAAAAAATCGTATCAAAGGTGAAAAATTTAAAGTAGGCGATGTGATTAAAGCTGTTATTAGACATGTATATATTGATAAATCGGGTATGAGAATGGAGCTTAGTAGAACTAGCCCTAAATTTTTAGAAGCTTTATTAAAAGCTGAAGTTCCTGAAATCAAAGATGGTCTTATAAATATTTATGCAAGTGCAAGAATTCCAGGCGAGAGAGCAAAAATCATCTTGCAAGCTAATAGCCCGAGTGTTGATGCAGTAGGAGCAACTGTGGGTATAAAAGGAGTTAGAATCAATGCTGTAAGCAAAGAATTAAAAAATGAAAATATTGACTGCATTGAGTATTCTAATGAAATGGCAATTTTAATCACAAGAAGCTTAGCTCCAGCCATTATAAACTCAGTTAGTATTGAAGATAAAAAGGCTATTGTAACGCTAAATAGCGAACAAAAAAGCAAAGCCATAGGAAAAAGTGGTATCAATATACGCCTAGCTAGCATGCTTCTTGGATATGAGATAGAACTTAATGAAGTAAATAATGAAGATAAAACTAACAACCAAGAAGAAGCGTTTAAAAACCTTAAAGCTTTATTTGGAGAAAACTAAAGCTGCTTACCGACAGTTTGTTCGGTAAGCTTTCTTTCTAAAACTAAATCCACTATAGGTTGCTCTCTTTTATTTGCCTTTTGGCAGTGATTTTTATCAAAAAAATCTGTGATTTTAATAACTATTTTAGCCCATCTTTTATCACGCTCTCTCCAAGCATGAGACGATAAAGACTCCCAAGCATAACCATTAAACAAAGTAGCATTGACAAAATGATCAAGCGCTCTCACACCTTGTCTAACCCTAGCAGGATTACCAAAAGTACCCACTATAACAATAAAAAGATAACTAATCACCGCTAAAGGAACGATAGCGCAAAGTAGTATAGTTCCTGCTAATTTTTCTTTCATTTTTGCCTTTTTATAAATCTTATATTCATACCATTTGCCGATCTTATAGTAAGTCTTCCTACTATATCAGGTACAAAATTTTCTTCTAATTCTAACTTATAAGTCCTTAAAATATTAGCTAAAATCAAAACAGCCTCTTGCATAGCAAAACCCTGCCCTATACACACACGCTCTCCCATACCAAAAGGCATATAAGTGTCTTTTTTAATCTTGCTTTTATCTTCATGGCGACTTGGATCAAACTCATGTGGATTTTCCCAAAAACTATCATGTCTATGAATAAGCCATGGAGCTACCACTACACCTGAGCCTTTTTTGATGAGCTTATCTCTCATTTTGTTATCATTTCTTGCTTCTCTAGCGAAAAAGCCAACTGGTGGATAAAGTCTTAAACTTTCTTTAAACACATTTGTAAGATATTTCATCGCTCTAATGTGCTCTATCTTAAACTCCTCATCACCCGCAACTTGCATGATTTCTTCATAAGCTTTTTGTTGCTCATTTGGAGAAATACTTAAAATATATAGCGTCCAAGTTAGCGAGCTTGCAGTGGTTTCATGGCCTGCTAAGAAAAGCATGGCAACTTGGTCTAAAATTTCATTAAAAGAAAATCTCTCACTAGTATCTGCATCTACCACCATAAGCAATGATGATAAAATATCTTCATATTTTCCTTGATCATTTAGGGCATTATCATATCTTGGCTTTATAATATCTGATAAAACCTTGCGTATAACTCCACCTGCTTTAAGTCTTTTTTTCTCGCCCAAAAGATTTGAAAGCCAAGTTGGAAAGCGAAACATTCTTCGCATAGCTGTTTTAACTGTTTCTTCTTGCACAGTTACAAAAGCATCTAAAACAAGTTTACCTTTTTGCTCATCAAGTTTTGATGACATAATAGTTCTAAAAATCACATCTGCAGTCACAAAAGTCATAGCTTCATCTACTTCTACAATCGCTTTATCTTCATACTTTGCAAATCTTGCCATCATATCAGAAGCTGCTTCACTCATCAAATTAAAAACCTTAGAAATCCTTGTCATTTCAAAAGAAGGTCTTAAAAGTTCTCTTTGCTTTTCCCATACTCTATCATTAGTTGTAAAAATACTTATACCCAAAAGTGGTTCTAAAAGCTCATGTAAAAGTTGGCTTTTTGGATATTCTCTAACCTCATCTACCATAATGCGTCTAACTTCTTTTGGATCATTTACTACATATAGATCAAATCCAGGCATTTTTACTCTACCCATCATCATTTTATAGCTTCGCTCATAAAGCCCATCAAGCCAAGATCTTCTTTTTAGTAAAAAAGTAGTTAATGTAGAAGCTTTATTTTTATAAGGCTTTGGATGAAAAGGACACTGACCCATGTTTTCCTCCTATTTGATTTTTTCTTCTAATTTATTTTTACCTATAATAAATTCAAAAAAGTTATATACTCCTTGAATTTGTGTGGCAAATAAATATAAAAAATGTGCTTTATATTTGTCTTTTTTGATTTTTTTATAATCTTTGTTTTTATATAAGGTATGAAATTTAGCCGAAAGGTATTTTGGACTAAATTGTGTTTTCACTCCGCTTGTGCGTATAAAATCAACTTGTGCAAAACAAGCCCCATCAATAATAGAAGTAAAATCATACCATACTAAATTCTTACTTCCCAAATACTCTAAGTCTTTTCTAAACTCAAAAGATTTTTTTTGATAGCTTACCAAAGGTATACACTCACCCAAAGTTAAAACTTTTAAATTTTCAAAAGAAACATTTTCTTTTTCACATTTTCTAAGCACTTTTGCTAAAACATTTATGCAAAGCACAGTTCCTACGCTATGTGCGCTTAAGATGAACTCATAGTTTTTATCATTTGCATTTTCTTTTAGTTTTTCAAAAATAACTCTAGCAAAATCATCCATTCTTAACTCAAGTTCACCTTGAGAATTTTTCTCCCAATTTGCACAAAAAGAACAAATTCTAGCTATCCAAAAAACAGCTAATTTCTTGCCTAATTTATAAAGCATTTTTGGTAAAAACACTAATGATAAAATAAAGGCTAAAATTCCCAAAACAATATGAAAATTTTGCAAATAAAATAAGCTTCCAAAAGCACAAAATAAAGTAAAAATCAAACTCAAAAGCACATAAAAAAATGGATAATAACCTGTGATAAGTTGATGTGGGGATTCTTTACCAAATTTTAAAAAAAGTCCTGTAATAGTATAAATTCTAAAAAAACTATAGCAATCACTCAAAGCATCTTTTATACCCTCTGACCAGTTTTTTTTGACTATATCATTCCAACCTAAAAAAGTATAAGTAGTGTTTGTGTATGGAGTTTGAATTTGCCAAAAAGGATAAATATTAACTTGAGCTTTTGATAAAGTATAATCATAATTTAAAAGTATATTCTGCTCAGCTAAATTTTTTTTAAACACAGCATAATAATGCCTATATCCTCTAGGATCATAACCAGCTATATAAAAAACATCTCTTTTTTGGCATATTTTTTTCATCAACATCCTAAATAAATTTAATACTGAATTTAAAAATATAGCTAAAGTTGTTATCTTTGTCAAATACCTATTTAAAGATAAAATGAGGGGTTTTTACTCTGAAATTATTCATTAAAAAATATTTTATAAAATAAATAAAAATTAAAAAAATCAAGAAAGAACTTATGGATGTAATCTTACTAGGTGGTAGTAATAGTGTAGTTAAAAATGGTCTTAGGATAGGTCTTGAAAATAAAGACATTACATTACATAATTACGCTTTAGGGCTTAGTACTTCTTTGCAAAATCTTTATGAGTTAATACGCCATGAAAATACTATAAATAAAAGTAATTTTCTCATCAGTGAATCAAATATCAATGATTATTTAAGCCCTATGAGTTTAAATATTATACTTAGAAATATTGATTATTTTTATGAAGAACTTTACAAAGCAAACAAAATTACTATAGTGCTTATACTCCCCATACCAGCTTGTAATGATAAATCAAAAGCTATCAATGAAGCTCATAGGAAAAATTGTGCTCATTATGGTTTTAATCTAATCGATGTAGATCTTTACTACCAAAAAAATAATCTTTATGATTTTGATCAAAACTATAAATTCCACCCTATGCCACTAGCTATGCAAGAGCTTGGTAAAAACATCATTAAAAATTTACACAGCTTTAAAAAATCTAAAGAAAATATCATTTGCTCAAAAAGAAAATTTCATATCTTTACGCCCTCAAATTCAACTAAAATAGAGCATAAAAACTCATTTTTTTGCGAAAAAACTACAAAGATTAAAGCTAATGAAAAAATCATTTTTCCAAAAGAGTTCAAAAATTATCAAATCTTAGGCATACACACTTGGAATCACGCCAGTTCATTAACCCATGCTATATCATCTATAAGCATTGAAAACTCATCTTTTAAATTAGTAAAAAATTTTGGACTTATCAATACTTTTCAAGATATACAAAATGAAAAAGCAATTTGTGATGAGCAAACCTTTTTGTATGTTAATACACAAATTATCAAGCAAAGTGAGGAAAGTTCGGGCTTAAGCATAGCAAATGAAAAAACACCAAGACTTGATTATGTGGACTTAATAGGAATTTTACTTTTAGAAAAAGATGATGATAAAAAAATTGAATGTAAAATTCAACTTACAAATGCTTATGAGCTTTTGATACCACCTATAGCATTTTACAAAGAATTAGTGCTAGAATACCATGAACTAAAAAAACTTGATATGCAAACATTTTTACAAAGTCAAAATCATAATCTTTTGCGTTTTTTAAATCACAAAGGCTTAAAAAATGAATATGAGATATTTATCCACCAAAACAATAAACTTTATGGAGCTAGTTTAAGGATAAAAGAAAGATTAAGCTATAAGCTTGGAGAAGCTATCATGAAAAATAGCAAAAGTTATCTAGGGTATTTTAAAATACCCTTTGAACTAAGAAAAGTCAAAAAAGATCATTTTAAAAATCAAAAAGATCAAAAAAACCTACCACCACTAAAAGCTTATGCTGACTATAAACACGCTCAAATAGCCAAAACACACTTGCCTTATCTTTTAGGTAATGCACTTTTACAAGCTTCAAGAACTCCTTTTAAAATAGGCTATTTAAGTTTACCTTTTAAACTAAAAAAGATTGCAAAAAACTACAAAAAGAAAATTTAATCTAAACTAGTATTTTTGAAAAAATTTCCATTGACTTGGGTTTTATATATCACATAATTTCTAAATTTAGCATGCAAAACCACATCAGGTTTATATGCTCTACATTCTTTCCAAAAAGTATGCAAGCTTTTTTGATAAGTCAAACCTTCAATATCATAAAAAGCTTTACCCATAACCTTTAAAGGACTATTGTGATATAAAGCAGAAAGTCCTACTGTACTATTTATGACTATAGTACCTCTTGTATTGATTAAAAGTGTAGGTAAATGCAAATCGTGCACATATAAAATTCTACCCTCGACATTGTATTTTAAGCTCAAATCTTCTATAAGTTTAGTATAGTCCCTATAGCCACGATCCATAGGATGATGCTTAAAAACTAGATAAGACTTTGCTTTGGCATGATTAGCAAAAGAGATGATCACCTCTTCTATAAATTTTTCTGTAGTTTTTTTATAATGATGAGATAGTTGAGTGTCATTATGCACTTGCAAAATAGCTAAAAAATATTTTTGTTTTAGAGAAAGAATTTTTTCATTTAAACTTTTTTCTGTGATTTTGTATTTGTTTTTTCTATATACCGAGCAAAGCCAAGGTAAAAAGTCAAATAATTTTAAACTTCTATGGTGTAAAGAATTATTAAAATACCAAGAAAATAAAAAAGCAAAAAGCCAATATAAAAACGAAGCAAAGGCCATATTTCTAAAAGTACTTGAGAAAGTTTTAAATTTAAAATCTTTATCAAATTTTTTCTGACTTAGATAAAATTCTTTTTCTCTTGGTAAAGTGGAGTTTGCATTCACTCCATCTTTTTCAAAAGTAATAAAATTTGGTCTTATATAACCTTCTTCAAAAATCCATACTTCAATACCCATTTGCTTAGCAACATTAATGGCTATCTCATGCACTTTTCTACAATCATTATACATCAAGATAACTTGAATTTGTTTTTCTTCAAAAAGCTTTTTATAAAAGTCTTCAAGATCAGCTAAACTTTTAGTGTAATTAATGCTTTTAAAAGGATAAAAGAAAAAATCTCCACCATTAAAATTTACTTTATAAACCTTAGCTTTTGGAATTTTTGTAGCAATTTTACGAAAAAAACCTCCCACAGGTCCTTGGAGTAATAAAACATTTTTACCAGAAAATTTTTTTAATTTCTTACTTAAATTCATCTAATCAAAATAAATTCTACTAATCTTCTTATTTTTCTTAATATATAAATTCTTATATCCATAAACCAACGCAAATAAAATTTAGAAAAATAATCTTTTTGCATTTTTAACATTATATCTAATGCAAGCTCAACTTCACATAAATTTTTATTTTTTGGATGGATGTATCTTGGATAAAGGATCAAAACCCCCGCAACTAACTCTTCTAAACTAAGCATTCTTGTGCGTCTTGGAATTTCATGTAAATCGCTTGTCAAACCCCAACCTGCATAAAAAGGCTTACCATACACCACTACTTTTTTGCCACGCAAAAGAGCGTCAAAACCACTTGTAGAGGTTATAGTATGCACTTCATCACAAGCATTTATAGCACTATCTATGCTGATATTTTCTATAATCTCATCACAGTATTTTAAAATAATGCTTTTATCTTTTAAACCTTTGCGGTTACCGCTTAAAACATCAGGGTGAGGTTTAAAAATTATAAAGGCATTTTCATTGGCCTTTCTTACACTTTGTAAAAGTTTTAAGGTATCATAACCTGCACCACCTAAGATCATAGAAGCATCATCTTCTACTTGAGCAGGGATTAAGATGATTTTTTTATTGGTGTTAAAATTTAGCTTTTCATGTTTTAAGCCATTATACTTTGAAAATTTATTTTGCGTAATGGTAATGATGAGCTTTTTAGCTCTTTGTTTTAAACTCTCATCAAAAATGTGATTTTGCAAAATATCTTCTAAATCACTTGACTTACTTGGATCAACATATAGGCCTTTGCTATCTATTATCAAAGAAAAAGGACGTGTGAGATCTGAACCTAAAAAAACTGAGCGTAAAAAGCCATCTTCTACTAAGAAAATTTCATTATTAAAATCTTTATCTAATAAAAATTTATCATATTTTTTACCCCAAATGAAAATTTTATCTTCAAGATTTAAATTCGCTTTGTAAAGTTCATCTAATGAGTTTAAAAAAATGATTTTATTATTCTTAGCTTTAAAAAATGGCTTCATAAACCAACGCTTCCACAAAGTAAAACCCAAAAAATACAAAGTATTTGAATTAGCTTGTTCTATCTTTTTGTACTTTGCTAAAGTATGAATAGTGTCAAAAATATCACTTTTTTGATTTAAGTAAGGATTAAAATACTCACTATATAAAATATAAGTAGCATAAAAAACCTCTTCTAAAGTTCTTTTTTTAAGCCTTCTTTTACACGCTTGCTTATCTTGAGTTAAACCCCAACCTGCATAAAATGGCACGCCATAACACACACATTCACATCCCAACATCAAAGCTTCAAAGCCCATTCCAGAAGTTTTCGTATAAACTTTTTTAAAATAACTTAATAACTCCATAGGGTTATAATTTTCTTTTATAACTACACATTTACTTAGTAAATCTTGTGCGTTAAAATCACTTTGTTTTTTACCACTTAATACATCGGGATGAATTTTAATGTATATTTTAGCATTTGGATTTTCTATGATGGCTTCATTTATGATATCTTGAGTTAAAAAACTATCAGCTAAACCAAATTTAAGAGAAGTATCATTTGCTACTTGTGTGATGATTAGTACACGTTCCTCGCTACCACCGAAAAGCTCTTTTGGTACGCAAAGATTATTATTATACTTGCTAAGTTTTTCTTTTTTTATAAGCTCTATAACTTTTTTTGCTTGCTCTAGTTCTTCGGTGCTAAACTCATAAGTGTTTAAAATATTTTCAAGTTTAGATGGTGCAGTTGCATCATAGTAAATTCCCATATCATCTTTGACGATAGAAAAACTTGGACTATTTTCTACACCCAAATTCAATGAGCGCAAAAAACCATCTTCTAAAAGTAGAAATTTTGCATTATGTTTTTTAGCTAGTTCTATAGCTTTTAAACCGGATTTTTTTCTACCCCAACCTACAAAAACATCTTCCTTTGTGATGTTTTTATAGGCACTATATAAAGTTATTTTGCAAAAATTTTTTACATTTTCTTTTAATCTTTTAGATGTGGTATAGAATCTCATAATAACTGTTTTACAATCATATTAACTTTTTCATTTAAATTTCCT
>NZ_JAKMQK010000039.1:0-582 GCF_025771545.1 Campylobacter sp. IFREMER_LSEM_CL908 | reverse complement strand
GTTAATTTGATCAGCAATATCACCTATTATAGAAGTAACATTTTTAATCTCTTCACTTTGAGCAATAACTTCACTAGTTTTATGAGATACATTTTGCATAGAAGAAGTAATCTCTTCTAATGCTGCTGCTGTTTCTTCTAAAGAAGAAGCTTGAGAAGATGAAGAATCTGTTAAGTCTTTAACAGCACTTTGTAATTTACCACTCTCATCTGCTAATAAAGAAGCAAATTCAGATGATTGTCTTAGCATAGCTACTATTTCTTGACCTAATACATTAGTAGTTACTTCAACTCCACCTTTAGCATTTTTAACTTCAGTAGTAAAGTCTAATGCCTTATAGCTATCAAATACTCTATTGATTTCATTCATATTAGAACCAACTTTTGCTTGTAATACATCAAGCATATCATTTAATACATTTTTTAATTCTATTAATTGAGGATTAGCAGGAATTGCTGTTATTCTTGCTGTTAGATTACCACCTTCTATTTCTTTAGCTGTATCAACTGATTGTTCTACTGCTTTAGCATCTTGTTCTAATGCATTTTTAGTTTTAGTGATGTTTTCATTGATGGCTTTGGC
>NZ_JAKMQK010000038.1:0-692 GCF_025771545.1 Campylobacter sp. IFREMER_LSEM_CL908 | reverse complement strand
GATTAGTGATTATAATGTTAAAGATATTGCTATTAAGTTTAATTATATGAAGACAAGAACAAGTAAAATAGAGTTTGCTGCAGATAAAATTAAGCTTTATCAAAGAGAATTAAAATTTGAAGGGGATAAAACAATATACACCGAAGAAAAAGCACAAGCCAATATCACGCTAAAAGATGGTAAAAAAGGTGCTAAAGTAGAATGGAATATAAGTGGAGACGCTACTTTAAATGATCATGATACAACATTTAATTCTAGTGGTGAAGCTAAAGCAACTATTACTTCTAAAACCCCATTTAAAAATAACCCTGTAATTAGTGTAAATACTATTGGACAAAGTGTTAGCACTACTATTGCATATGTAGATAAAGAATATATCCCTAGTATTATTTATCCTAGCTATAAGGGTTATAAGCAAACCATAGAATTAAATCAAGATTTTCATCTTGAGGTAAATAATTTAATCCCGAATACAGAAATTGAAATATATCATGATTTTTTATCAGCGGCTAAACCAAAGCAAGATCATGTTAGAGTAAATTCTAGTGGTAAGGCTACTTTGGAATTTTATGGAGTATCGAATCCATTGTGTAGTAATTTCAATATTCAATTTAAATATATGAAAACAAAAAATAAGTCAGCGGATTTTTTTACAGATGAAATTTATATATATAAACAGCTTACCTTGATTG
>NZ_JAKMQK010000037.1:0-903 GCF_025771545.1 Campylobacter sp. IFREMER_LSEM_CL908 | reverse complement strand
CGAACTTGGAGCTAATGTGAATTTTGCTACCCCAAGAACTCCTTTAGATAATGCAAAAGGATCTAGAAATAAAAAACTTTTAAAAGATGCAGGAGCAATGACTTCAGAGCAAATTAGAAAAAAATATAATTTACCAGCATATGATTCTTCTCATTGTGAAATTGATGGAAAAACTGACTTTGATTTATTGGGTAAATATCGTGATGAATGCTCCAAACTTTTAAACGATGCTATAAAAAAGGCTAAGGAGAATGAGTAGAGTGATAAAAATTAACTTTAGGTAAAATAAATCATAAGGAAAAACAATGAAAAATAAAATTTTATTAGATAAAGATATACAAGAAGCGTTTAATTACTATCTTGAAAATGATAGTTATTTAAAAGGTGCTTTAGATGGTTTAAAAAAACATAAACGAAGAACTTTCATAAGTAACATCTTAAGTTATGAATATAAAAATTTAGTAGAAAACAACAACTTAAAATTTGATGAAAAAGATAAGGTTGTTTTACCATCTAATCTAATCACTATTTTAAACTATGATAAAAAGAATTTTAATGGGACGATTCTTCGAAATTTTATAAATGATTTGGAATTTGAATTAGAACATATAGAAATGGAACTTTATGATAATCCTGCTGATTTTGAAGGAGGAGATTATTATAGTGAAGATAGCGAATGTGATGAGGATTATACAGTGGAAGATTGGGTAGAAGATCAAGTAAAAGATATAAAAGATTTTATTGATGCTTTGAAAGCTTTTAAAATGCTATTTAGTGCTAATTAAGTATTGTAAATTTTATAGATTATAAATATAATAGTGATAAATATCGTCTCTTATTAAATAAAGCAATAAAAAGGCTAAAGGTAATAGAGAAAAACAATCAACTTCAATATTAGAAGCT
>NZ_JAKMQK010000036.1:0-992 GCF_025771545.1 Campylobacter sp. IFREMER_LSEM_CL908 | reverse complement strand
TTTGTGATTTTAGTTTTAATTTAAAAAAATTGCTTTTAATCTGCTCTCAAATCACCTCCTTTTACCCTTAAACCTTTATCATCTATAATTACTTGCATTTTTCCTACTTGAAGTATAATCTTATCTTTTGTTTGTGTGATGGTGGTATTTTCACCTACTTGAGAGATGATTCGTTTTTGTGCTATTAAAGTGCTTTCTTTATTAGCTAAAGTATTTATTTCATCAGCCGTAAAGGAACAATTATTTTTAGCTTTAAAACTAATAGAATCATCAGCTTCAGCTTTGAAATACTCATTTGTTTCTATGCTTAGATCTTTTTTGGAGTGAAATTTTATACTTTGATTGGTTTGAAGCACATAAGAACCTTTTATGGTTTCATTTTTATTATGTCCTATTCTTTGGATAAAATCATTTTTGATATCTTGCTCTAGGTTATTGTTGATGATTACTCTTTTATCATTTCCTATTTTTTCTTCATGATTTTGTCCTATATTGACTTCATTACTAATTCCTACATTCAAAGTATTACTTAAACCCACATTGGTGTCTTTAGAAAGCAAGGTGTTTTCTAGATACTGCGCACCTACATTGACATTTTTAAAACCTATGATATTTTGCATATGCCCTAAGGTAATAAATTCAGTATATAAAGCTCCCACTTCTGAGGTTTTGTTATTTTTTATGGTTTGCTCATAGTTGTTGCCTATTTCTTCTTTATAATCTTTTTGTGCTAAAATGTAAAATTCTTCCTTGTCTATATCATTTTTTAAAGTGATTTCATTTCTTGCTTTTGCATCGGTATTATCTTTTCCTATAGTAGAATTAGAGATAGTTAAATAATGTTCGTTTTTATAATTTAGATTATATTCTGTATTTTCTTGTAGTTTAAGTTCATCTAAGCCTTTATTATACATAGGTATAGCACTTAGATAATTTAGTGTTTGTTCAGCGATTTCTCTTTTGTATCTTGGGTAGTTATATTGTGGCATAGT
>NZ_JAKMQK010000035.1:0-1063 GCF_025771545.1 Campylobacter sp. IFREMER_LSEM_CL908 | reverse complement strand
GTTTTTAATATTGTGTTTTAATAAAATTTATATTTATCCAATATTATTTATATAGATAATTTTTTATTAATATATCGTTTTTTTAAATTTATACTCCTATGAGATAATTTTTTCACTTTCAAAAAATAACTACAAATTTACATAAAAAGGAAAACCAATGAAAAGTGCGAAAATAAAAATCTCACTCATAGCAAATTTTATTGCTATATTTTGTCTACTTATTTTAGGTATTATAACTTTTGTTTTTGTAAAAGACTCTCTGTTTAAAGAAGTTATAAAAGCAGAACAAGATAAACTTATTTCTGCAAAAAATTTAACACAAAATTTTTACAACAACTCTTCAAGCGCATTAGAAAGATTTGCCCAAAGTATTTTACATCATCCATATGAAATTTTAGCCAACGAAGAAACATTAATAGAAGATGTTGGAATTCAGTTAAAAGCTGCAAAAGATATAGGCGATTATCAAGCTATTTATTTGGCAAAACCTGATGGGGAATTAGTTTTAAGTAACAAAGACAGCGATGCCAAAGGAGTAAATTATTTAATTTATGGAAAAGAGCAAAATTATGATGCAACTACAAGAGAATTTTATATAGCAGCTAGAAAGAAAACAGGTTGGAATGTAACTGATATTTATACAGATATAGCAACGGGGCTTCCTACTTTTACCTATTCTATATCTTTAACTAAAAATGGTAAGTTTATAGGGGTTTTGGCTATCGATGTTTCTGTGAAGAAATTAGAAGATAGATTAAAACATTTACCAGGCTCATCTTTTGTTTTTGATAAAGCATTGTTTGCATTTGCTTCAACCGATGAAAACTATTTTGGCAAAGATAATAAAAATGTTGCTATTGTTGCTAAAGCTTTTAGTAAAGCAAAACCAGGCGAGGCGTTTTTTTATACTAATGAAATGGGTAAAGAAAAATTATCTATTTGCGATAAAATAGATTCAGATACTATCTGCAGTGTAACAGATATTGACAGTATAGAAGAATCTAGCAAGAAAATGGCCTATATTCAAATTACTGCAGTTATTGCAGCTAGTTTTATAAGTATT
>NZ_JAKMQK010000034.1:0-1122 GCF_025771545.1 Campylobacter sp. IFREMER_LSEM_CL908 | reverse complement strand
TTGATTGGATGTGATTGTTATTTTTTATAATTTTTTTATTAAAAAATAGTTTTTTTATATTTAAATAATGCATTTTTTTATTAAAAATAATACAAGATAATTTTTCCCTTAAAATTTACAATTTTTAAACAAGGATAATTCATTATGAAAAACATTACAAGAAGTTTAACGGGAAAATTAACTTTTTTTGTTTTTTTAGCAATTATAGCTATTTTATTTATAGCAAATGCATTTAATTATGCCGAAGTAAAGCATGATGTTCAAAAACTCATCAATGATATACAAGTTAAAACAATGCAAGATGTTTTAAAGAATTTTGATGACTACACTGCTTCAAGAAGCGATGCTATTAGATCTGTCGCCTCTGAATTGCAAAAAAATCCTAATGCGAGTTTAGAAGAAATTTACACTATGGTTAAAGTTGCAAAAGAAGCTAGTCGTTTTGATGTGCTATATGTAGGACTTGCACACAATGGTGCAATGATTAGATCAAATGGAAACCATCAAATGCCATCTGATGGCTATGATCCTAGAACAAGAAGTTGGTACACAAGTGTTGCTTCTGGAGAAAACAAAGTTGTAATATCAAAGCCTTATATTGCCCCTAGCTTAAAAGCTCCTTCTTTATCTTTTTCATATCCTATAGTTGTTAATGGTAAATTTATAGGTGCAGTAGGTGGAAATTATGATTTAAATACTTTTTCAGATAATGTATTATCAATGGGAAGGTCACAAAGCGGATATACTGTGGTTTTAGATAATGATGGAACTATACTTTTTCATGAATCTTCTGAGGCATTATTAACAAAAAATGAATTAAGTCAAAATATAGTAAAATCATATCTTTCAACACCTGAAGGAAAATCAGGACTTCTTTCAAGCTCACCAATGTTAATTGAAGATGGAAATGCTCCTCGCAAGGCTGTGATTTGTCAGAAATCTTCAACAGGATACAATGTTTGTGTGATTGCAGATGAAAAAATCTATAAAGACCCGGTAAATAAAGCTTTAATACAACAAATCATTATTGGTGTTATAAGCTTGGTAATTGCTCTTGTAATTATAAGATTTATGATTAATTATAATCTTTCTCCACTTCAAAAAATCCAAACCGGCCTTAAC